>SUVZ01000101.1 GCA_015061765.1 Lentisphaerota bacterium | reverse complement strand
TTTCGTCTTAGACTTCCTTCATCCACATCCTCACGGACATAAACTTGTCTTCGACTATCTGATTCCCCCTAACTGGCTCACTGGAGACTTACACTCCAGATGTTGTGTCATGTCCTGCGTACCAAAACCAGGGCCGACAGCATGAACTGTCGGCCCTAATCGCATCCCGCACAGAGCGGTCCGCATCAAAAAATCCCGCACAAGAGCCTTTGCAGTTCCATTCGATCCGTCTCGAGACGTACCACTTCGTCAACAGAAGAGTCGATTATTGCTAATCTGCGGTCGCTCGTTAACTTCACCCCTGGAAAAACATCCGCCGTTTGTACAGTTTCAAGGTCCTCTCGGTCTCCCGAAAAGAACCTAATGAATTTCCGGGAAAGAAGATACCAAAACACATTACGATATGCAAGCACAAAATTCCATCGACAACACGGCCCGGAACAATTTTTCAGGAGTGGAGGCCCCTGACGTAATACCGAGGATTTCAATCCCAGAGAAATCAATGCCTTCCACTCCATCCGCACCGTCAATCAGCCACACCCTGGCGCCCTCATGCCTCGCGATATCGACAAGCTTCCCTGTGTTTGAACTCTTTGCGCTTCCCACCACCAGGACACCGATTGACGAGGAGGCAACCCCTCTTGACTTTTGGCGGTCCACAAAACGCCTTACGGCCTGCTGCCTATCCCTCGTTGCCGTGCAGACACCTTCATGCTCTTCGGCGTCGAGCGTCGTCTGCACAACATACCCGGTCTTTTCGCCCGGCCGCACATCTTCCGGCAGACACGCCCCCTTCTCGCCAAGATAGCCCAACACCTCGGCATGCGTAGGCTTGCCGATCACAACGGTACGGATGCCGTTCCTGAAGTTTTCTCGAATTCTCTCATGTCCCTTAATGACAAAAGGGCATGTTGCATCCACAACCTTTATCCCGCATTTCTTCGCCGCCTCAAAAGTTGCGGGGGAAGTTCCGTGCGCACTCACAAGCATTGTGGCTCCGTCGGGGACATCGGACACCGAATCTGCAAAGACCATGCCCTTCGAAACCAATTCCTGCACGACATTTTCATTGTGAACTATCTCATGCAGACCATACACCTTGCCGTCTGTCCTGTCCAGCAATTCATGAGCCATCCTGATGGCACGCTCCACCCCTGCACAGAACCCATGCGGAGTTATCACCTCGACATACATGCACGCACCTCCTCCAGTACATCCACAATACGGCGGGCGACGGCTTCTGACGGATCCACGATCACTGCCCTTCCGTCCACCACCTTCTCCATCAGCGGCTTCAGATGCGGGAAGTGCGTACAGCCAAGGACGATGCGGTCCGCACCTGCATCCAACATCGGCTCAAGCCTGTTCCGCACCGCAATTTCGGCCTCATCGCCGGACACGACACCCCGTTCGACAAGACTCACAAACTCATCGGCGACTGATTCGATGATCCTCACCGCCCCCGAGACCTTAGCGGAAGTCTCCTGGTAGAGCCGCCCGTTGAACGTACCGCGCGTCGCAAGCACTCCGACAACTCCGCTCTTGGATTCAAGCGCGGCAGGCTTCACGGCAGGCTCCATCCCTACAAACGGCGTATCCGGCCATTCCCTGCGCAGATGGTCGATCGCCGCCGCCGTTGCGGTGTTGCACGCGACAACGACCACCTCGCAGCCGCGTTCAATGAGATTGGCGGCTATCCGCTTCGAGAGATTCACTATCTCTGCCGGGGACCTGTTGCCGTACGGACAGTTTTCGCTGTCCGCGACATACACTGTCGGTTCGCCCGGACGCAACCTGAGAAAGGCATCAAGTATGCATCTGCCGCCGACGCCGCTATCGAAGAACCCTACCATTTTGATCCTGTCACATGCGTCATCACCCAAGTCTCACGCGAGGGTCAAGCCATGCATAAAGCAGGTCCGTCACGAGATTGATGCCCTGATACAGCAATGCACCAAGCACGACAACCGCCCGCACCACCGCCATGTCGCTGGAGTGGATCGCGTTTATCGAGACGTTGCCGAGACCGGGAATCCCGAAAAAGCTCTCGAGCATCAAAGAACCGGTGAAGAGATACGGGATCGCCAGAGACACGTACGTTACTATAGGTATGAGGGAATTGCGCAGGACATGCACGAAAAGCACCCTCGCCTCAGACAGTCCCTTCATCCTGGCAGTGCGTACGTACGGCTTGTATATCTCGTCCAGGATCGCAGTGCGGAAGAAGCGGACGTCGACTCCTAGGCTTGAGATGATCCCGATCAGCACCGGCAGCACAAGATAGAATGCGCTTTCATACCCCCATACGGGGAACAGCCCCATCTTGAACGCCAGCACAAACTGTCCGGCAAGCACCCACACGACATAGTTCACGCTCATCAGCACGGTCGAACCGACAAGCACCGCCCTGTCCATCCCGCCGCCGCGGCCTGCCGCACAAAGCATTGCGAGCATAAGTCCCACAACCGTGCCGCCGGCAAGTATCGGAACCGTAAGCGAGAGGGACGGCCCCACGCCACGCTTCAGCACATCCAGCACGGGCTCATCGGCCTCTGTCGATACGCCGAAATCGCCCTTCGCCAGATCGGTGCAGAACTTCACGAACTGCTTCGGTAGCGGCAGATCGTATCCGTACTTGTGGTTGAACGCGGCAATGGACTCCGCCGTGGCGTTCTTGCCCAATATCACCTGCGCGGGAGAGCCCCCCACCACATTGAACAGGACAAACGTAAGCAGGATGATCCCGAATGTCGTCGGAACGACCTCCAGCAGGCGCTTTCCGATGTATCTCAGCATCTTCCGCCGCCATTCATGTTACGGATGAAGAGGTCGCGGAACACATCAAGGTTGTCGGCCTGCCATGCAAGGGATTTCATCACGAAAAGCCCCTTCTCCTGAAACCTGTACCGTGCAGGTATCGGCGGAGAAAACCGCATGAGATCTTCACGCTGGCGCCTGTAGCGAAAGAGAAGCGAACGCGTACGGCATTCGAAACCCGCAAGAAAACGCTCGCACAGCACGGTCTGGCGCGCCGGCGGCACCTCCCTGTCACGCATGAAACCGCTGAATGCGGCGGCGTATTCGCGCATGTAGAAGCGCGCGGCCGTCATGAAGTTCTTCTCGCTGCACGTAAGATCGGGCCAGCCGCACGTGCCGCGGATGGAGCATGTCGACACACTGCCGGGCATGATGCGGTCACGGTCCGGATCCCATGCGAAGCGGTATATCTCCTTGCCTATGCCGAAGAGCGCAGACTTCAATTCGCTGTCGTACTTCTTCATCACAAGGTTCTGCGCGGCGGCGTCCCCCATGAGATATGCCATCCTCTCCTGCGCCGCAGGATCGGCGATGAGGTTGGCGGGTATGACGCTCAGCGGCTCCCCTTCGCAACGCGTACGGATATAGTAGTCGTAGAAGAGCTTCCGCTTTCCGAAGTCCTGATGGCGCAGCAGACGGTATTCCGGAAGGTTCACGCCTATCGACTTGAACCCTTCGATGCGGGCAAGCACATAGGCACCGTAGCCGTCGGTGACGCTCGACAGCCGCTTTTCGACGAACGAGGACGTGAGCGGGCGGCAGTTTGTCTTGAACACGATTTCGCGCGTACGGCCTTCGCCTAGCGCAAGATTGCGGTCGTTCTCCGTATCCTCCGTGCGGAGTTCGTATATGTTCGCGTATTCGAGGAATTCGTCCTTGCTGAGTATCTGCAGCACGTTGGAGAGGAGAATGCGGGTGCGTTCATCCGCACCGGGATGGAACTGCGGCGCGCCGTTGATGAATGTAGCTCCAGGAAGCGCGGTGCGTCGGTCGTCGAACGCGATCGCCGCGCCTTCGCCGGACACCGCATACACCTCGCCGGTCAGGTTCATGTAAAGCGACTCCGCGAACGCCGGGGAATTCTCGTCCGCGAATTCCGGACGCGTCAGAAGCGCACGGAACTGCGTGTCGATCTCCGCGATCCGTCCGGGAGCACGGTCGGGCTCGGTCTCGATGTCCGCCAAAAGCTCCTCTAGCCTCGGAACTATCTTCTCTATCGCGCTTCCGCGCAGAAGTCCGAAGAACTCTATCTCATGATGCCCGTGGAACTTGAGCTGACGGGAGAACGAAGTGTCGTTGCCTTCATACACGTCCACAAGCTCTGCAAGCGCAATGCGGAACGCATGGAAATCCGTCGTGGCGAGACCCGCCATCTTGTGGAATTCGGGCCACGAAAGGAAATGGACGCCCTTCACGGAATGATAGTAGCTTACCGACGAGGAAATCCGTTTCCTGCTCTGCGCAACCGCGGCCTTGATTCCCGCCTCCGACCACGCCAACGGTTTCACGCGCCACTCGAGTCCGTGCTCGCGGAAATACTGCAGGGTTTCGTCGTTGCGCTCCGCCATGACAACATCCTCGAGAGGAAGACCGAGCCCCTTCACGAGCCAGTCGTCCAAGACGACAAGCTTCTTGCATGGAACGTCCCGCTGGGAAAGTTCAAGTTTGCCGTTGACGACGTTCCCAACCAGAACGGAGTGCGTCATCGCATCGGAGCGCCTCTCCCCCGACAGATCGCAAAGATCCCAGAACTTCCCTGAAAGAAGAGGGATCGCCGCTACGCTGTGGTTGCCGTCCGTGACCGTGATGATGTGGCCGAACGCTCCAGGGCAGAGATCGTTCTTCTCCACCACAAGAACGGATGCGTGTTCATCCATGCGTTTCCACACGTCCTTCTCGAACACTACCGTGTCCTGCCCCAGGTCATACGCATGGAAGGTGCGCTTCACGCCCATCGCCTGGGTGACAACTCGGTCCGGACGGCGGCTTGCCTCGCTTTGGACCTTCCTGAAGAACTTCTTGATGGAGGATTTCTGCATGGTGTATGCCCCCTATCGCATCTTCTCGTGGTGGATCATTTCATGTATGAACTCCGCCGACGCTGAGAGTCCGGCTCCGTGCGCGGCATTGTGCAGATTGCCGAGCGCTCGCCCAATGTATCTTTCGAACTGCGGCTGGCCCGCGGCCGACAGACGGCAGTATGCGCCCAATGCCTGGCAGAGACGCTGCACCGCCGCGAGAACGACCGTTTCCGCCGACGGAGCGGACGGAGCGGACTTCGCGGCAAGGTCGATGAGCAGTTTCCGGTCCGTATCGTCCATGGGGACATACGGATCGAACAGCAGCGACGCCACGTCGTATGCGGCAGGCCCCGGTCTCAGGCCCTGATAGTCTATGAGCCACGGCTTAGACCTGTCATCGCCCGAATACAGTATGTTGGCGCTCTGGAAATCCCTGTGCACAAGCACCTTCGGTTCTGCGGAAAGCCTTTCCGCTACGGATTCCAGCTCCGTTCCCACCTTCTCCGGCAGAGAGTCGAACCCGTATCGTCCCTGGACGCACTCACGGACGAAGAGCTCACGTTCCCAGGCGAACAGTCCCTTGCCGAACGACGGTTCAAGCTCCGGCACGCCGGCATCGTCGACCGGAATGCTCCACAGCCCCTTCAGCACGTCAAACACCGGCATGTAGAGCTTTATGAAATCCACGCCCTTCTCCGACGCTGCATCCTCAAGAGACTTCCCTTCGATGAACTCCGTCGCGTAGGCATTCTGCTCCGGAAGGTCGGCCAGAATCTTCGGGACCCGCACGCCCTTGGACGCCAGGAATCTCGTGATGGCGGCGAACCGTGCGTTTGCATTCTCCTTTCGCGCCTCTTCATAGACTACGCCAAGCACCGGAGGGACTGCGTTGCTGGCATCCTCCGAGGATCCGCGCATCAACCTGTAGAACATCCGGTCCGAACCGCGCGCGCCAAGGTATTCCGCAAGCGTATCGTCATCCGTCCAGCCCAGTGCCTTCACAAGGGCATTTAGCCTGGAGTCGCCGAACAGGGATGGCGCCATCGGTTCGGAATTAAGCTCGCGGTAGACGTCGCCCGTTCCGGCGTCGCACCAGCCCGCATCAGGCTGCTGGACGCCGACAACGAACTTGGCGTCCTCCATCATTGCCTTCTCGTACGCTTCGACGATGGAGCAGAAGCCGGATTCACCCGCCTTCACGGGCGGCAGATAGTCCGCGACTTCAGGCGATAGGATGGCAACGCCCGTGTACGTGTACGTACCCGGGAATCCCGCGTCGTCAGAGCGCCAGTTGCAGACGCGCCCTTCGGGATCCGCCTCGATTGTGCGCGGACCGAAATCCTCGGACATCCAGCATGCGGCGAACCTTCCGCTGCGCTCGAACGCCTCCTCGACAGGCTCCGGCTCAAGATCCTCGACAACGATGTCGCCGTTCACGAGCCAGAACGGATCGCTGCCTATCCATTCCTTCAGCGGGCGCAGGACGCCGCCCGTCCCCAGAATCTCCTCTTCGCGCGAAACCGTTATCGTGACACCCCTCCCGCCGTCGCCCTGATACTCCTTGACGAACGCCTCGACCTGATCCGCGAGATGGTGCGCATTAACCGCGATCTTCTCCACGCCCCATGACACGAGCATGTCCAGAATGCGCGAAAGCATCGGCTCGCCCATCACGGGAAGGAGAGGTTTCGGACGAGACAGCGTGAGGGGGCGCAGACGCGTCCCGAAACCTGCCGCAAGAACTATGGCTTTCTTTACCATACTGTCTTTCTGTTAATGGTCTCGAACATGGGCTAGATTATAGCACAATCTGCATGTCCTGCGAGATGCCGTACAGCAATCTGTAGATGGAGACTAGATATTCAACTCAGTCTCATATGCGTCTGCGTCGTGGAAAGCGCGCCCTTCATCGGTGGGCTTCGTAATGCTTTTTCACCGTCAAGGCGGCAAGTTTTCTCCTTCTCGCCTGATCGTAAAGGCCCGCCATGTTGAAACCCATCGGCTTTGTGCGGATGTCCGATCCACCCCGGAAGAACGTGCGGGAATCGCAGAATTGCCACACGGTGAATCCTGACATTTCAGGCGAAGAAAGCACGGCTTTCAACCAATGGTCGAGATATTCCGCCTGAAACTCCTCGCTCCACTGCGCGTGCATGGGATCATGATGACCATAGATGGAATACACTCCGGTCTCTCCGACGATTATCGGCTTATCGTTACCATATCGTTTGCGCATGTAGGCGATGCAGAGTGCCAGATCGTTCGTGATTGCAGTGTTGAGAGATTCAGGGGTGAGTCCAGTACCCTGATTTGCGTGCCAAGCCGGATAACGGTTGATCGTAATGAAATCGGTGTTCCTGTTGCTGATGTCCTTGAGCGAATGATTGCACGCAAAAGTGACGAGACGCCCCGAATCCTCCGCCCGGATCGCATTGATCAGTTTATCCGCAAGAATGCGGCCTTTTTCAGTGCCGGAATGAAACTCATTCATGAAACCGGCAATCACGACAGACGGATGATTGATCGACTCGCGGACCGTAAGCGAGGTCTGCTCGATCTGTCCGCGCATGAACTCGGGATCATCAAGTTCCCTGTTGTTTCCCCAACCGAGAGACTCCTCCCAGACCATGAGCCCCATCTCGTCGCAAAGGTCGAGAAATTCCTCCGACTGCGGATAGTGCGATCCACGCACATAATTGCAGCCTATGGACTTCATCAATTCAATATCGCGGTACATGATCTTCCGATCCGTGGCATATCCGAATTCCGGATGGGAGTCATGCCTATTTACACCGAGAAGCGTCAACTCTCTGCCGTTCATGTAAAACCTCTTGTTGCGCGCCTTGATCTCGCGTATGCCGAAACGTGCCGAAGCAGAACCGTATTCAGCACTTTTCACGGTCACATGGTGCAGGGCTGGATTCTCACAGGACCACAACCTGAACGAAGGGACATTCAGCCTCACACGACCATTCTCAAAAACGACAGTGCGAGGAGACGTGCCATCAAAGAAAACCTCGGCACTTACACGTGCGGGTAACGGTCCGCCCTTCGTCTCAAGGGCAAGTTCAACAAGGCCTGTCTTGTAATCACGCGTGCGCACGACAACGCGCGAAAGATCGGTCGGCCGCGTGGTGCACACAAGCTCAACCCCATGGTAGAAACCACCCGAAAGATAGAAGTCATAGTATGGCTGGAAAACATCTTTCTCGTTGCGGACCAAGAGGTTGTCCAGTCCAACCGCAACAGTGTGACTGCCTGCAGAAAGCGGTCCGAGCGGAATTTCAATCGTCAGATATGGATAGGACGATGCGCCGACTTGACGTCCGTCCAGAAAGAAACGGGCACGGAGCCCCATACCCTTGACGCGGAGAAACGCCGCATCCGTCGCCTTTTCAAGGGTGAATGTACGGCGATAACTGCCGAGACCGCGACGGGCATACCATTTCGGCATGAGATCGTAGCATCCAGGCACCGTCATGCGGTCAGTCGCTATGAAATCCGCTTTTGCATCGGAGATGGATGCCCCTTCCGCAAATGTGAAATCCCACAGACCGTCAAGACTCTTGCGCTCAAGCGCCGAAGCCGCCATTGCTGCGCACACCGCGGCGGTTAGTGCAACTGCTTTCATTTTCTGCTCCATTATTATTTCAACAAAAGAAAGCGCGTATTTTACCATACCAAGCGGCAGAACGCACAATTCTTCGTCCTTGCTATCGGGCTGCAGCCTCAATGCTTTCTATCAATACATTCGCTGCTGTTATGATTGCCATACAACGCTCTGGACGTTCATCCACAGAACCAGAAAGCCATGAAATCTCCTTACCATTGATAAATGTCCTAAATTCTCGCATTTTACGCCAATTATAGACCAACTTGAGAACATTTCTCCCCGATTCCAATTCTACAGATTTGCTGCTTTTGTATTTTAACCCCCAATGTTGCAGGCCTCCATTCGTATGGCGACACATTCCAGCAACCGCAGTGCCATCATTGCGGGCTCCAACCGAAGGATGAAAGTCATTCCAAGCCCCAATGTTCATGCCTAAAATAAAGGAACCCTTTTTAAGGCGGCGGAAACGAATCTCGACAACACCTTCTATCGGCAGAACGGGCAATGATGCACACATCGAAGCACTCGAGGAAATCTTCCATCCCTCAGTTGTCGGCACTACTCTACCAGTTGGTGTTTTCCAGAACGAAAACTGATTGAACCTTGGCGCAAATATCGGCATCAGCGAATATGCCATACCTCCTTTTTGCGCCAACCTGCTGTTTGCCACAACAACTTGAGATGCTGCATATTCTAAGGCATTGGTTTTCAGCGCCCCAGCAACTCGAGACTCTACTATCCGCGCAAACTGCTCCTTTGCAGTCGCATACTCTCCTTCTCGCATCGCTTTTTCCGCACTGGCTAATCTGCCATCAGCATCTTCATAGAAGGCAAGCCCAACAGTTTTCATATAATCACTAATGGATGCGCCAATACCGTAATTGTTGCAGCACACCAGGGTAGGCGATAATTTCCAAGCCCTTTTCGCTACATCTCCCATTTTGCGATAATCACCATTGGCATACGCAGGATACATCAGAGTCTGCAGAAGGAGCGCCTTGGTTTCTACATAAAGATCATCCCTTTTCAATGCCGCCTCGACAACAGAAACCATATTAGAATACACACCTTCCTCCAAAAACGCGTCTTCCCATCTCTCGTAGAGCTCTTCGGCAACCGACAGCCTCGAATGAACGTACTGCAACTGCATCACAGAGCCTGGACTGCCCTTCTCCAGCATCTCTTCTCCAAACGCCTTCATCTTGCTAATGCTTCCGCACCATCTGGGACGGCACGACCACAGATAGAATGCATACGCATTGACATATTCTGGATCACAGGAAATGATTCTATCCAGCAAATTCCTTCCTGCGAGCGCATCACCTATCTGAGACTCCATCTTCTGGTGATATGCAAAAGGAACTTCTGGAACAATCTGCGCAGCACGCTCAAAACAAGCTGCAGCCTCCTTCCGCAACTCATCATAATCACGCCATCTATCCTTTGTGACAGTGTATCCCCAGCCTCCTCCACGTCTTTCCCATGCCTTCCTGTACAAGAGCCGTCCCTTCAACATGGTGCTGAACCAATCATTGCTTACAGCGCCACTATCAATGATTTTGGCAACAGAACTACCGTTCAGCAAGGTACGATTGTTGTCCATCATCGACCATAGGAACACAGATGTATCATTATCGGGCGGCAATTTACGCACCAAATCCACAAACGCTCTTATCAGAACATCAAAGTCGGAAGCCACATACAGATAATTTGCCGCCGTTTCCGCTATAAGGTATCGCTCCAATGGAGAAACCGATTCTGCTGCAAGCAGCTTCTCACGCAGCGCACGCACTCCTTTAAACGCCTTCAATGCTGGACGACTCAACGGTTCCCCAAACGACAAATTACCATATTTCCAAATTGCCGCCTCCATTTTCACATAAGGCCAGTCACATCCGCGCTCCACAAGCCGTGCCGCCGTTTCATAATGGATTGCCGACATTGCGATGCGCCGACTCGTGGCACCAGATAGTCCGAGATAGAGCCGTTGATGCCAATAGGCGCTCTCACGGAGATAATCCATGGCGTCATTCTTCCATCCAGCCTCTGGTAATGACGCATATCTATCAATTAAATGTTTCTTAAAGCAGGCGTCAGATACAGCCATCCATTTAGCACGCGCCTCCCCAGACCGCGTTTGAACACCGCCGCCTTCAGCACTTCCCGCAAAGAGAAGTGAACACACTGGCAATATGCTCATTATCCAACAAAAGTGACGCATACAAAAATCTTTCAATAAAATACAATTATACAATTGTACCACAAAATCCTACGCTTCTTAGACTCGCTCCCCATTCTGGAGTTTACCCATTTTTCGAACTCTGGCGATGCTCTTCCCAAAACGACAAAAAAAAATGCGACATCCTTTTGACGGTTTTCGGCAGAATACCGATTGCACAAAAAAAACAACCAAAAGGGCCAAAGGGG
>SUVZ01000100.1 GCA_015061765.1 Lentisphaerota bacterium | reverse complement strand
GCGAACGGACGCGCCGATATCGTGGCAAGCCATGTAAACGGCGTTTTCATCTTCGAGCTCAAAGTTGGTGAGTCGGTAGATAAGGCGTTCAAGCAGATCCGCGAGAAGAATTATGCAGCACCCTATATAGCCTCAGGTCTGCCGATTCATCTCATCGGACTTTCTTTCGATCCTCAAACCCGCCAGCTCGTCGACGCCGTGGCGGAAGAGTTCGAGAAATGAAGCACATTAGCGGGTGGTTTTAACAGTTGAGCAAGGACGCAATATGTAGGGGCTGACCCTACATGTTGTGGGGGCACCCCCTGAAAAGCGTCGCTCCGAAGTCCGTGAAGAACGACGTGTGCACGTACAGCCTCGATCCCGCATGTCTGAAGAAGGGGCTCAACGTGTTCGCGGTGGCGTTTCCGGCCGGTGCGCCTAAGGCGGCGACATTCAACGACTTCTCCATTACCGTGCTGTCGGGTGCCCAGTCTGTCAAATAGAAAAGGCACTCTGCAGATAACTGCGGTTCCCCGATGGTGAATTCTCATTTATTTCGCGAACGGATTGTGGTATATTTCTACGCCATGGGAATATTGCGTACATTGAGAAGACTGGGGACTGCGGTGGTTCGCGCCGCGGTCGTTCTCTATGTCACGTTCTGCGTGTGCGGATCCATTGAGATATGCCTTTGCGATCCGGATCCAGACAACTGCGGCGAGCATTGCCACGACTGTGACGAACATTCCAAGGACGAGTGCCGCCACTTCTCCGTCGATGTCGATGACTTCATGGTTCCGCATGCCGGGGCGAAGGTTCCGTCCGCTCCGGCGATGGTTTGCCCGCCGTCGGCTTTTGCGGTTGCGGCGATTCCGGACCAACAGCGGACGAGACCCATATCCACCGCCCCGCCCGACAGTGGCGGAGGCATGTATCTCTCATATTCTGCGCGGATCCACCCGTTGGCATAGTCCGTCAGGACGCGCTTGAGACAGCGCGTCCGCGGTTCGTCGGCTGTCTGCGCGACCCGAAACGGGCGTGTGACAGATCAGGGCGCCCGGCGGTTTTGCCGCCCCAAGGCGCATCCAGTGCTTTAAGCCCATGTTGGCGCAATGCCAGGTGCATATATGAAAAGAATATTCGAATTTGTGATAGACAATCCAAAGACCGTGATGGCCGCAATGCTGATTGCGGCGGCGGTCGGCGTACGTGCCTGGCAGAACCTTGCCGTGGACGTGTTCCCCGACATCTCGGTTCCGCGCGTCACCATCCAGACAGAGGCCGGCGGACTTACCGCCGAAGAGGTGGAACAGCTCGTCACCATCCCCATTGAGTCTGTGGTGAACGGCATCCCGGGAGTCTCGACGGTGCGTTCAAGCTCAAGCGGCGGACTGTCCTTCGTCTGGGTGGATTTCGACTGGAGCGTGGATGTCTCTCGCGCCAGATTCGACGTGTTCGAACGTCTCGCCCGCGTGAAAGAGAGCCTGCCGGATGAAGCGCACGCGGAGATGGCGCCGGTCGTGTCTGTAACGGGCGAGATCATGCTTGTCGCGCTTACGGGGAAAGAGGGCGGCGTTTCCGCTCTTGAGATGCGTGAACTCGCCGAATACGACCTTCGGACGCGGCTTCTCGGCATTCCCGGCATCGGGGAGGTTGCGGTCATCGGCGGCAGGCTTCCTGAATACCGCATCGCGGCGGATCCGCGGCGGATCGCCGAGGCGGGACTTTCGCTCTTTGACGTAATGGATGCGGCGCGCGACACGCGGACGTTCCTCAGTGCCGGATATCTTGCAAACGTCGGCGGGGAAGAGGTGCCGCTGCGCCAGATTGCGCGCGCAGACACCTTGTCTGCGCTGAAGCTTTCGCCGATTCCGCTCGCGGGCGGCGGTTCGCTCAGGCTCGGTGATGTCGCCGATGTGTCGGTCGCGGGCGAACCGCGTCGCGGCAGCGCATCGTTCAACGGACATGAGGCGATCGTCCTCTCCGTGCAGAAGGCTCCCGGCGGCAATACGCCTGAACTCACGAAGGAGCTCGATCGCGTCCTTGCGGAATTCGCCGCTACGGTCAAATCCAAAGGCATTGAGGTGCATGCCGACGCCTATCGTCAGGCGGACTTCATAGACGCCTCCATAAAGGGCGGCGGCGAAGTTGTGCGCGATGCCGTGATCATCGTAGTCGCCGTGCTGCTGATTACGCTCCTTGAACTGCGCACGATTCTCGTGGTGCTCTGTACGATGCCGCTTTCAATCCTGCTTGGACTCGCCCTCTTCCCGGTTTTCGGTCTCGGCGTTAATGTCATGACGCTTGGCGGTTTCGCGGTCGCCGCCGGAGACATTGTTGATGCGTCCATCATCTTTACGGAGGTGATACGGCGCAAACTCGGCGAGAACGCCGCGATGCCGCCGGAACGACGGCGACCGGCGGGCGTTGTGATCGCCGGGGCTGCGGCATCTGTCGCGCCGGGTGTGCTGTTCTCGACGATGATCGTGATTCTGGTGTTCATTCCGCTGCTGATGCTGTCCGGACTCGAAGGACGCTTCTTCAGTCCGCTAGCCCTGTCCTACATCTGCGTGTTCGTGATGTCGCTCGTCTGTGCATGGACGGTCGTCCCCGCCCTATCGCGCATTCTTCGCCTTGGCTGTGGCGGCGGCAGCAGGCAGCCGGCGAAGATCGAGGATGCGGGCGTCTCGCACGGCATCAAGGCAATGCGCGCCGCGTACCGCCCATTCCTTGCGTTTGCGCTGCGCTTCCCGAAGAGTGTCGTGCTGTTGGCGTTCGCCGCCGCCGGATACTCGATCTATGTCGCTACGGGATTCGGTTCGAGCTTCCTTCCGCCGTTCCGCGAGGACTCCTTCAACGTGATGGTGTCGCTTCCACCCGGCGCATCACTCGCCGAAACGGAGCGTGTCTCTGAGGCCTGCGTGCCTGCAATGGCGTCGATTCCCGGCGTGCTGTCCGTCACGCGCCGCACCGGACGCGCCGAACGCGACCAGCATGCCGAGCCGGTTTCCAGTTCGGAGTTTGTCGTTCGCGTCGATCTGAATGGCGACACGGAGGCGGTGCGAGACCAGATACGCGAGCGTCTCGGAAGCATTCCCGGTTGCGCACTGATCGTCGGATATCCGATTGCGCACCGCATCAGCGCCGTCCTGTCCGGAACGGAGGCCGAACTCGCCGTCAATGTCTTTGGGGACGATGTCGATGTTCTGCGCGATACGGTTGCGAGGATGAAGACGGAACTCGAATCCGTCCCCGGCGTCGCCGACGTAAGGGCAAACCGCGAAATCATGGTGCGCACTCTCCGGATCGATTACGACATGCCCGCGCTGGTCGAGGCCGGCATAACTCCGCGCGAGGCCGGAGAACAGGTCGCGGCGGCGTTCAACGGTGCGCGGACGGGAGAGGTCCGCAGCGGAATACGCAAGAGGGCCGTCACCGTCCGCCTTGCCGGAGACGAGAACCAGTACAGTCCCGATGTGGTGAAGTCGCTTATGCTGTCCGGCCGCTCCGGGAAGCGTGTGCGGCTTGACGATGTCGCGCAGGTGGTGGCGGAGGATTCGCCGAATCTCATGCTGCGCGAGGGTGGCCGCCGCAAGGCGCTCATCTCGTGCAATCCCGCTCCCGGCGTAAGCACGGGGAAGCTTGTGGAGGAGCTTCGCGCGCATCTCGCTCCGATGGCGGCGGAGGCCGGATGCACGGTTTCGTTCGGCGGAAGCTACCAGGCGCGAGAGAGCGCCGGACGCCGCCTCGGAATGCTTGGCGCCGGACTTGTCGCCGCGATATTCTTCATCCTCGTGTTCGCTCTCGGTTCCGGACGCGCCGCCGCGCTTGCGTTGCTCAATGTGCCCCTTGGCCTTGTCGGGTCGGTGGCGGCGGTTTCGCTTGCCGAACCCGTGCTTTCGGTCTCGTCGCTTGTCGGTTTCGTGACGGTCATCGGCTTTGTGCTTAGGAACGGAATCCTGCTCATCAACTGCTATCGCGACAGGATGGACGCCGGCGCATCGCTCGCCGATGCGATCCGCGAAGGCTCCGAAGAGCGCATGGCTCCGATAGTGATGACGTCCCTCACGACGGTGATAGGCCTCGTCCCGATCATGATTGCAGGATCCAAGCCGGGCGGCGAACTGCTTGCGCCGCTGGCGATCGTTCAGTTCGGCGGGCTCCTCGGGGCCACTGCGCTGAACCTTGTCGTGCTGCCGGCGGCGGCGAAAGTCGTCGGACTTGGACTGGAGAAACGCCGATGAAAACGATGAACGCAAATCTGCTCTTTCTTTCGGCGCTTGCCGCTTCGTTCGCGGCGGGCTGCCGTTCGTATGAACCGAAGCCCATCGACTGGGAGCTGGAGGCGCGCGCGGGGGTGACGAATGAACTTCGCATCGGCACGCTTGAAGATGCCGCTGTCGTCGCGCTGATCGGAAACCGCGAACTGAACGCCATGCGTCTCAAGGCGGCGAAATCGTCAAGGGTTGCAAGGGAGACTGGCTGGTGGGAGGATCCCGAACTTGACTTCGATGTGATGCGCATCGTCAATCCGAGCGGACATCCTTTCCTCGGCGGCGGATCTCTTGCGTTCACGATTCCGCTTTCGGGGGCGCTTGCGCTTGACGAAAAGGCGGCGCAGGCATATGCCGCGGCCGATGCCGCGGACATACGGGCGTCTGAGGCGGATGTGTCGGCGGAGGCGAGGAAACTGGCGATACGCCTGTATGCCCTTCGCAGACGCGGTAAGATGCTTCGCGAGTGGAACGCCGACGGACGGGCGGAAAGCGCGAGGGCGAACGTCGAGAGGCTTCATGAGGCCGGCGAGGTCACCTCCACCGAACTCGCAGGTGTGCGCCGCAGAATGCATGCGCTGCGCCACGACATCATGGAGAACGAGAAGGAGACCGCAGCCACGGAGATCGCGTTCCTGCGGCTGTCAGGACTTCGCCCCGGAACGCAGATCCATATCGCGCTTGACGAAACCAAGGAGGTGCCGATGCCGAATGCGAAGGACGATCCTCTCGAACTCGTGAAGCATCCCAAGGTAATGGCGGCGCTTGTGCGCCTGGACGGAACGGAGCACGCGCTCCACGCCGAGATCCGCAGACAGTACCCCGACCTGAAACTTGGTCCGGCCTACGTGAATGAAGAGGGACTGGACAGGTTCGGTCTGGTGGCCGGCATCTCCCTTCCGTTGTGGAACCGGAACCGCAAGGGGATTGCCGAGGCCGAAGGCGCAAGGGATGGCGCGCGGCTTGCGGCGATAGACGTCTGGCGTTCGCTCGTGTGCGATGCGGCCGAGGCGCGCGCGAATCTTGTCCGGCTTCTGGAGCATCCGCCTGTCCCGACAAGTGAACGCGAACAGGCCGACAGGTTGGCGGAAGCCGGCGAATTGACCCCGCTCGAATATCTTGACGTGCGCGAAGAGATCATGGGGTTTGAACTCGCCCATGCCGACTGGCGGCGTGATGTGGCGCTTGCCGCCGCCGAACTTGAAAAATTCAATGTCAACAGTAATGCCAACCGTTAATCCGGAATCAAGGAGAAGAAACATGAATCCTAAAATGAATGTCGCCGTTGCCGCCGCTCTGCTGTCCGCTGTTCTTGCCTGCGCCCACGAACATGGTTCCGGCTGCAGTCAAGGACGCAGAGATGGCCATCACTGCCGTGGAGATGCACATGAAAGGCCGAAGTGCGCGACGGATCACAATGCCGGGCGGCATGCGAAATCCGTTTCCGTGACAAAAGCCGTGCAGCAGGTGATGGGTTTGAGAACGGTCCATGCCGAGAACCGCCGCGTTGCCTCGACCGTCTCTTTCGCCGGAAGGTATGAGCTGATACCGGATGCCCGCAAGGTCGTCTCTTCTCCGGTCGCCGGACGTCTTTCGCTTCTTGTGAAGACGCTCGACAACGTTCAGAAGGGCGAACCGCTTTTCACGGTGACGTCTCCCGAGCTTGTTGCCCGTTCGCGCGAGATATCGGCCCTGGAGAAGCGCCTGAAGGTATATCGGGAGATTAAGACGCCCAATGCCGCGCTGGAGAACGAACTTGCGGTGAAGTGCGCCGAACGGGAGGCGATGCTTGCGGGTGCGGATGAGAAGGACGGTGTCGTGACGGTGCGGGCGGCGACGGAGGGGATGGTCGAATCGCTGATCGCGCAGGACGGGGCCTGGCTTGAGACCGGTGCGGCGGCGATTCAGACGGTGCGGGCGCACCATCTCAGATTCAAGGCACTTGTCGCCGCTTCGGACGCACTGCATCTCAAGGACGGGATGTCCGCGAAGGTCGGGGCTCATCCGGGGCGCATCCGCATTGGCGTCGGCGACGATACGGGGCTTGTTCCGGTGTATGTCCTGTTTGCTGGCGATGTCAAGGCGCTTGCCGGGGAACGTTCGCACGCCGAGTGCGTAACCGACGAGACGGAGGCGGCGCATACCGCCGTGCCGTCGATATGCATCGTGTCCATAGGCCTCCAGCCGACCGTGTTCGTAAGGGATCTGCATGACGCCGAGCGGTTCATTGCCGTTCCTGTGACTCCTGGCGCAAGCGGCGGCGGATGGACTGCCGTGGACGGGCTTCCCGCGCATCATTGCGAGGTCGTGAGCTACGGTGCGTATGAATTGAGGCTGGCGATCCCGTCCGCCGGCGGTTCAAAGTCCGCCGGCCACTTCCACGCCGACGGTACATTCCACGAAGGCGAACACTGAACCCGGAATTTCCGCACGGTCTGTCTTTTATGATAGAATTCGCAAGAATGAAAACAATGAATATTTCAACTTCATGGTTTAATGTCTGGCTTTGGCTTCCGTTGGTATGCCTGATTGGGTTCATTGTGGGCTCATGGGGAGCCAAGGAAGAGCTTCGCGCCTATCAGGAGAGCGTGAAGGAGGAGCGTAGCCGTTCGGCAAAGAAGGCGGGCGGTTTCGACACGTTCGCGAATCTCGTCAAGATCCCAGAAATGACGCGCCGCCCGCGGAAGGCGAAGCGTCCGACAAGGGATCGGAAGGGCGTGCAGGTCACGGATGCTCCTGCCGCCGTGGCGAAGAGGCAGGGCTCTTCCGCGTCTGTCGTCACAAATGCTCCCGCTGCCGTGCGCAAAACGCCGCCGCGCCGGTCTGTCGAGGATCTGGGCGTCCGCATCGAGGAGGCTCAGGAGCTGTGGCGTACCCGCGTTGATGTCGCACGCGCTCAGTGGAAGGAGAGGCTGAAGCTTTCCGGCGAGAAGGAACAGGCGTTCGATGCGGCTTTGCAGGATATGAACGAGCGTCTCTACGACAGCATCGCCGCCGTGGCCGAACTGATCGCGGAGAGCGATACGATGTCTCCGGAGCTCGGTCTGCGGCTTGTCGGCGAGACGACTGCGATAATGGCCGAAACATACGATAAGATAGGTTCGTGCGTTCCGGCCGACATGCGTTCGCAAGTGTCGTCCATGCAGATGGTGGACTTCGTGGATCCCGGTGTCGCTGAACCGCTCATCGGAGTGCAGGGAAAACTTGAGAACATTGGCCATCGTGCCGGAAGGGGCAGATGAAAGGTCTCTACAGGATATGGCACACAGCACTCTGGGAGTGGAGCGGCGCGATTCGAAGCAGGCGTGCGCTCGTGATTCTGTTTCTCTATCTTGCCTCTGCGGTTCTGTGCATGAACGGATCGATATCGGTTTTAGGCAAGATGGAGAGAGAGCTCGCCGCGGTGCTTCAGCTACCGGAGTCGGAGAAGACCGGCGTAGTATCCGAATCGCTTTGGAAGTCGAAGCCTTTCGCAAGGATCGTGAAGGCGACCGTCGGTGAAGGGCCGGTGCTGGACGACATATTCGGGCGGCATCCGGTGGAGCTTCTTTATGCATGGTTCGCGTTCCTGTGTGCGCCGCTCCTTGCCGTTCTTGTGTGCGGCACGCGTGTGTCGGACGATCTCCGGTCCGGGGCCGTGCGCTACATGCTTGTCCGCGAGACTCGTCTCGAATGGTCTCTTGGCAAGTATGTCGGGCAGACGTTCATGGTCGGCGTCGCGCTTGCGGCAAGTTCGCTTGGCGCTGTGGCTGTGGCGTTCTTCCGTCTTTCGCCGGATGTCGCGGGTGCTCTCGCCCTTCCGATGCTGGGATGGGGCGTTAGGGCATGGGTGTTCTCGCTTGCGTGGATCGGCCTTGCGCTGGGGCTCTCGCATTTCACCAGTTCTCCTGGCCGCGCAACTGCTCTCGGCATATTCGCGATATGTATCTTTGCCGTCGGTTCACCGGTGATAGGTTTCATCCATTCTCATTTCGGTCTGCCAGACGCCGTCCTGCAGCTGCGGATGTTCCTGCCGAGTTCCGCTGAGGATTCCCTTTGGCGCTTTTCCGCGACACCTCTTGCTGTGGGTTCGTTTCATCTTCTTGTCCTTGGACTTGTGTATCTGATGGCCGGTGCAGCAGTGTTCTCAAGGAGGGACATATGATCGGCTCGGCCATTGTTACGCGCAATCTCGTGAAGCGCCGAGGCAAATGCCGTGCGCTGGATGGCCTTACGCTGTCGGTGCCGCGCGGTTCGGTGCTGGGCCTTGTCGGTGAGAACGGTGCCGGGAAGACAACATGGATGATGACTGTCGCCGGATTTCTGCGCCCTAACGCCGGAGAAATTGACATTCTCGGCTGCGGTCCGTTCGAAGCGGAACGTCATTCGGGACGCATTGCCATTCTGCCGCAGGACTCGGAGCTACCGCTTGAGATGTCACCTTACGATGCTCTCTACCGGTTCGGACGCCTTCAGGGACTTTCTTCGCAGGCGGCGCGCAGAAGTGCGCAGGGGGCGTTGGCGGCGGTGAACCTTTCGGATCGCTCAAATGCTCCGGTGCGCACGCTTTCCCACGGAATGCGAAAACGCGCAATGGTTGCGCAGTGCTTCGTCGGCAACCCGGAGATCGTCCTTCTCGACGAGCCGCTGAACGGACTCGATCCTGTGGAGGCGGACCGTATGCGCAGGTTCATTCTCGCTCAGCGCGGACGGCGTACGGTCGTGGTATCGTCGCACAATCTCGAGGATGTGGAACGTCTCTGCTCGCACGTCGCGCTCATCGGCAAGGGGCGTCTTGTGAGGATGGATACTCTCGCTTCAATCACGCACTGGACGGACAGGATAGCGTACACTCTTGTCTCCAGACCCGCAGATTTTCCTGCGCTGACCTCCGCCGTTCCGGGAATCTCGTTGGAGTGGCGCGAGGACAGACGTATTCTGATATGTTCATTCATTGCTTCCGACGGCGGTGTCGCCGAAGTGAACCGTATTCTTCTCCCGGCGATACTTGCGCAGACGGATGTCCTGTCTGTCACTCCCGGCCAGTCGCTTGAAGAGGCGTTCCTCGTCTCCGGTCTATAATTGAGTAACGCCGGGTGAAAGGAAAATAGCAAACATGTATGAGCTCTTATTTGCTATAATGGGCGCAAAATAAGGCGAAGACATGTCCGCATATTCTTTTGAATATATAACAGAAATCCTCGACCAGGCGGTTGCGGATGCGCGTCCCATAGACGTCAAGGGCAAGGTAATTCAGGTGGTCGGCACGATCATAAAGGCCTCTGTTCCCGGCGTCAAGATGGGAGAGGTGTGCATTCTGCGCAATCCGTGGGAAAGCACCGAGGTGCAGGCGGAGGTCGTGGGCTTCACGAAGGAGACGGTCCTGCTTACTGCCCTTGGCGCGATGGTCGGCATCTCCGCACAGACCGAGGTGATCCCCACGCGGCGTGTGCACATGGTGCCGGTCGGCGCATCTCTTCTCGGACGCGTGCTTGACGGACTGGGCCGTCCCATCGATGCGGAAGAAAAAGGTCCGCTGCGTCCAGACGGCTACTATCCGGTCTATGCCGATCCGCCGAATCCCCTTGAGCGGACGATAATCTCCAGACCCATTTCTCTCGGTGTGCGATCCCTTGACGGACTCCTCACCTGCGGCGAAGGGCAGAGAATGGGCATCTTCGCGGCGGCGGGCGGCGGAAAGTCCACGCTCCTTGCGCAGATCGTCCGCAATACGGAGGCGGACGTAACGGTGCTCGCTCTCATCGGCGAACGAGGGCGAGAAGTTCGCGAGTTCATCGAAAAGGATCTTGGCGAGGAGGGGTTGGCGAAGTCTGTGGTTGTGTGCTCCACGTCGGACCGGAGCGCAATGGAGCGCCTGAAGGCTGCGTATGTCGCTACATCGATTGCCGAGTACTTTCGCGACAAGGGGAAGAAGGTGCTTCTTCTCATGGATTCCGTGACGCGCTTCGGACGCGCCCAGCGCGAGATTGGCCTTGCCGCGGGCGAACCTCCGACGCGGCGCGGTTTTCCCCCAAGCGTATTCTCGGAGCTTCCGAAACTCATGGAGCGCGCTGGAAACTCCTCTAAGGGGTCCATCACAGCGCTCTATACCGTGCTGGTCGAAGGCGACGACATGACGGAGCCGATAGCGGACGAGACGCGTTCGATCCTTGATGGGCACATCATCCTCTCCCGCAGGCTTGCGCAGATGAACCATTATCCCGCGATCGACATACTGCAGTCCATCTCGCGCTGTCAGAATGCGATCATTGACCCCGACCACAAGAAGGCGGCGGCGCATCTGCGCGAAATCCTCGCAAAGTACAAGGAGGTGGAGCTGCTCCTCAAGATCGGCGAATACGAGAAGGGTACCGACCGGGAGACGGACGAGGCTATCGCCAAAATCGACAGGGTCAATGCCTTCCTGCGGCAAGGACTTGCCGAACGCCCTACGTATGCGGAAACATTGGCGAAACTATCGGAGGCTGTGGCATAAATGGCATATGCGTTGCAGAGCATGCTTCGGATTCGCACGATGCGAGAAGACCGCGCCGCCACCGAGCTGACGGCAGCCCGGCGCGAAGTCGTGCGCGCGCAGGATGTCCTTGCGCAACGCAGGAACGACCTCGCGGAGTTCGAATCCACGAAGGAGTCGCGCCGCGACCGCATCTTCGACGCCGTGATCGGCAGGGCGGTTTCGATGGACGATCTCGATCTTGCGCGCGAAGGTGTGGCCAGGATTGATGAAGAGGGGATGC
>SUVZ01000099.1 GCA_015061765.1 Lentisphaerota bacterium | reverse complement strand
GTTGAGCAGGGACGCGAAAGCCTTGTCGTTCTCCGTATAAGCCTCCAACACGATTTTCTCGAGGATTCCGGGGAATATCCCCTCCACGTACACATTCTGCTCATGCGCCGCCGCCGCGCTCGCAAGCTTCCCGTTTCCGAGAATTTTCGGCAAGACCATTTCCACAATCACAAGATCCGCGTCCGTAAACTCGCCGGCATACACCTCGTTGATCGCATCAATAACCTGTTGCAGCAACCGCTTCGCCTGAGTCATGACCGTGGACGGTTTCGGCTTGGGCGGATCGAACGTCGCCGACTTCTTCTCCAGCGTAATGGAACCCGAAAATGTTTCTTTGAGTTTATAGTACTTGAGCTTTACCGCCCCCTCGAGATTGACGACCTCGTGCGCATCCGAGGGAAGCAGATGCTCCAGATACGACAGGAATGTATGTTCCTTCTGCGTCTCAGCATCGAAAAGTCGCGTGATCTGCGTAAGGTAATTGTACCAGCGGACGAATGAACGGACCATACGCCTGAACAATGCCCGCTCCTTCTTTTCCAAAGCGTTGTATTTCTTCACTACCGGAGCGAGTGCACCGGCGATCTGCCCCTGCACCGACACGCCTTTCTTCCCTGCCGCCGAAAAATGGATGCCGCTTATTTTCTCCACATCGGCGGAACCGTATAGCGCATACTTGCGGATTTCCTTCAGTTTTCTGAATACGAGATCGATATTTATCTCTTCGGCAAGATCAGTCTCCTGATAGTACGGCTGGAACGCCTCTTTAATCTCCGCATCCGTATTCACAAAATCGAGAATGTAAGTATCGACCTTCCCGGCATTAATCCGGTTGACGCGCGAAAGCGTCTGCACGGCTTTGACGTCTCGCAGTTTCTTGTCGACGATCATCGTGTGAAGAAGCGGCTCATCGAATCCCGTCTGGAACTTCTCGGCGACGACAAGTATATCGCCCTCGGCATGAAAGACCGACTTCGTCTGCGTTTCTTTTACGTCCTTCCCCATCGAAAGAGCGTTCAAAGACTCCTCGGTATGAACAACGCCGCTTTTCGGCGGATCCTCGACCGGCCCAGAAAAGGCGATCATCACCTTGATGTCTGCTCTCCCTCTCTCCTTGAGCGCGTCCTGCAACGCAAAGAAATATCTCACAGCCGCCCGACGCGAATCCGTAACGACCATCATCTTAGCACCGGGATACTTCGTCCGAGTGACAGAGGTAAACGTGTCGACGATGACCGCGCTCTTCTCCATGAAATTCTTCGGATGAAGGTTTTTGTACTTGACGATCGTTTTCGCCGCCTCACTGACTGGGACCTCCGGATTATCCTTCGTCGCTTTGACGATCTGATAACACGTCTTGTAGGTCGTGTAGTTGGCGAGCACATCGTGGATAAAACCCTCCTCAATCGCCTGCCGCATCGAATAGGTATGAAACGGACGGAACGATCCGTTCTTCTGCCGCGTTCCGAAGATGTCAAGCGTCACATCTTTCGGCGTCGCCGTGAATGCGAAATAGCTGAGATTCTTGTGCTTTCCGTGCGTACACATCATGAGCGCGAGCTGCGTCTCGGGAGAAGACATATCTTCCTTGTCGATTTTCTTCCCCGTCTCTTCCTCATACTCGGCAATCGCATCGGTAAGATCGCCAAGCGCAACTTTCAGCTTCGCCGCGCTCTGCCCGGTTTGACTTGAATGCGCCTCGTCCACAATGATCGCGAAACTCTTGCCGATGACATTCTTCACATCCCTGAAAATGACCGGAAACTTCTGAAGCGTCGACACGATGATTCTCTTTCCGTCGTCAATCGCCGCAAGCAGGTCTTTGGCGTGCTTTTTCTCATCGATCACCGCAACCTCACCGAGCGTCGGATTGAAGCTCATCACCGTTCCCTGCAACTGCTTGTCCAAAACGCGCCGGTCGGTAACGATGATCACGGAATTGAAAACCGGCTTGTCGTCGTCCGTAAAAAGGCTCGCAAGCCGATAGGCGATCCAAGCGATTGAATTTGACTTCCCCGATCCGGCTGAATGCTGCACGAGATAGTTGCGCCCAACGCCCTTCTCCCTGACATTCGCAACGAGCTTGCGCACAACGTCTAACTGATGAAAACGGGGGAATATAATCCGCCGCTTCTTCGTCTCGTAATTGACGAACTTCTGGATGATATCGAGAAACGAATCCTTCGCAAGCACATCCCTCCAGAGATAATCCGTTGGAGCGCACGGTCCGATGCCGACATCACCTGAAAACCCAGGATTCCCCGCGCCGCCATCTTTACCTGCTCCTGCGGAGCCTTGATTGAACGGCAAGAAACGCGTCTTTTCACCGTCAAGCGCCGTCGTCATCCATGCTTCATTCAAATCAACCGCGAAGAACACGAGAAGTCGGTGATTCAAGCGAAACGCCGCCTCTTTCGGATCGCGATCCGTCATCCATTGCAATTTGGCGTCTTCCACCGTCTGTCCGGTGAAAGGATCTTTGAGCTCAACCGCCGCAAGCGGAATCCCGTTCACGGCAAGCATCACGTCAACACTCTTCGCCGTATCCCTAGCGCTGTAATGCCATTGACGCACAAAGTGACAGATGTTTTTCGAATAGTTTACAAGCGCCGTCTCGTTCAGTTTATTCTCGGGCTTGAAGTAACAGACGTCAAAACGCTTACCGTTGGCGTAGAACCCGTTGCGGAAAACATCAATCATCCCATCCGACAGAACTGCGCTTTCGAATTTCTTGTAGAACTCGCTCTCCGCATCCAGTCCCGAACAGGCTTTTACGAACGATTCCCATTTCTTCGCCTGGCTGTTTTTTACGAACTCAATAAGCGTTCCCAAATCAAGCGCAAGTTCCCGCGTCTTAAGATAACCGGTACCCGACGATTTCCCCCAGCCGAGTTCACCGGTCATCAGCGACTCAATATCGCTCTCAAACTGTTTCTCATTGTTGGCCATCACAGCACCTCCCAATACCCGCCCTTATCAGGTCCAACACGGCGGATCAATCCTTCGACTTTCATTTTGTCGATATTCCATTTGACACCATTTCGCGATAACCCGGTAGCCTCGACAATCTCAGCAATGGTAATAGCAGGACTCTCTTTCATAAGGGATAAAATTCTATCGCTTGTTTTCAGGCCAGTTTTCAGGCCAGTTTTCAGGCCAGTTTTCATCAGCCCTTCCACACTGCTTTCCCGCCCCGTCTCCTCTAATGTTCCTACGCCGCTATTCTGCAATTCAACATACTTCGGACACGCCTTGCAAAGCACCATCACGCCGCTTTCACTGATCTTGTAGTTCGGACGCTGTCCGCCATACTCTTTACACCCGGCGATAATCTTATCGAATCCGCGCCCCCATGCTTCAATAAGACCTGCCTTGAAGAATACGCCTGCAAGTCCTGGATTATACGGCTTTGAAGAATGCTTACCGAAGAGCTTTGCCGCCGTATTCAATTCAGGAGGAAACTCGCCGTCATTCCAAATATATATCTTATCTGGATAAACGCTGATTTGGATGGGATTACAGCCCGAATAGTCCTTATGAACGATGGCGTTCAGGACAATTTCCCTGAATGCATCCTTATGAAACATATATTGTTCGACGCGATGGATTCCTTCGTAAGTGATAAGCGCTTTGAGATATTTCGTATAAACAAGATCCACAACCTTATCCGCCTGCAGAATCAGCGGACCGTGAACCTCATCCTGATAACGCAAATCAGAATCGGAATTTTCAAAATAACCGATTTTCACATACGCGCCCGTCACCCACTTTTCCGGATCGCGGTGAAACGCCAGCATGGCGGCGCGCGTCAATGCCCCGTCATCATTCAAAAGATGGAGATTGTCGAGAAGAATCTCCCGCGAGACATTGATTTCGCCGCGCGTAAGCCGCCCGCGCCGAACAGCTTCATCCTTGAAATATTTTACCGCCGCAGGATCCAGATCCTTAACCTTCAATCTAGGCAATGGAACAGCATCCCATGTCATACCCTGCTGTTTCAAGATTAAACGATCCAGCTCCTTGCCTGAAATCGTCCGCATCGTCGTGCCGGAACGATAGAAATATTTGCCGTGATAGCTGATGAGAGAAGGATACTTATCCACCTTTATTTCAATGACATCCTTACCAGACTCCCTGCGCAGATTCACATCGGCGATAATACCCATGGTATCGGTAATTTTACAAGGAATTGATTCCATCAACGACTTGGCTTTGGCAACGCCGACCGCCGTTCCATCATCGTCACGACCGATATACAACACACCACCGACGGCATTGGCATACCCGCAGATCCATTCAAGATATTCATCTTTCCAAGTCTGCTTGAATTCAATATTATGCGTTTCGGTTTTCATAGCACTCCCGATTATTTGCCTCAATCAACGTGCGATCAACACCTATATTAGCAAACAAATGCCTAAAGTTATCTTGAGTCTCTCCATCAGGCGAAAAAGTTCTATCCCTTATTTGCTTAGCAAACATACACGCGTTCAATATCTTGTTACCACGCAACTCTTCGCAAGTCGAATTATCCCCCAAAAGTTTTTCACAATCTGCGGTTGAAATTAGCGACTCTATTGTTGCGCCTGCACTTTCGTCGACATAAACGATTCGAACACTATTAACATTCATATCCTTAAAATATTTCAGCAACCTTCTGCGCTCTGTCGCTCCTTCCGAATCATTATCTAATAAAACGCATATCTCACAACCCCACCCCAAAAGAATTGCCGCAATATTATGTATATTACGAACCCCCATAGCCGCTATTACATTTGGACGAAAGACTTCACTTATACCCAAGAAATCCATCATCGCTGATATGTAGCAAGCGTCACTCGGCCCCTCACATATTAAGTTCATCCTATCACCACAAGGACCGACATTGTATCTCAAACTCACCCCCAAAGCTTCACAAACTGGCGTCCAAGCATCTTGCGCGCCCTTATTCCCTCGTGAACAATGTATGTCAGAAATTCTAGCTACGCCATTATCTTTTATAATTGCTTTTACATTTTCCATATGATTAACATCAATCATATAAGGACTGTGTGTCGTGAAAAGCAAATACCGACTGCCGTTTGCCAGCGAATCAAATAGATTCAACACCTCTCTTTGTGCATTAACGTGCATGTGAATCGCAGGCTCATCAATAAGCAGCACATAGTTTCGCACGGCATTGGCTCTTTTTAACTCAAAGAAAACATTTAAGTACCAACGAAGACCAGTACTTCTTTCACCCATTAACACAGTATCGTATAATCCATCCGACACAACGGCAAATGAAAGCACGTCACCATCGAATGATGGCATGATCCGAACCTTAGCGGAACCATTTAAATATGTGTCGTTGAATTCGTTCACAATCTGTTCCGTCTTAAGAATAAATTGGCTTTGCCTTCCCTTTCTAAGACTTTGATTTGAGTTGGTCAAAGCATAAATGACATCCTCTCGCTCTAACCCGATTGCACCAAGGTATCTATCTAAACCAAGAAGATTCGTCTCGCCATAATTTCGGGGATTTTTTATTTCGTCTAATCGGTATGTACTATGCAACTCAAATTCATCATAAAATCTAAAAAACATGGGTACAATTTTTCTAAATTTGGCATACAATTCATCAAGTCTGTTCACAAATTTGATAATTATAGCTCGATGATTTTCTTTCACCGCTTTCTCGCTGACACGCGGAAGGATATGATTAACACACCAGTCCAAAACTACTCGTTTAAGATTAGGTATATAATACTCATCATAATTTTCAAGCCAAAAATTGAACGCTCGATACTCCGAGTTATCCCCAAAATTGATCTTACGCGCAACAGACAATAACCCTTGTATATGCTGACACATACTAGACAGTACTGAATCACGTTTTATAATCCCTGAAAACATACACCCAAGTTTTTGCATTAAACCATTGGCTTCCCTACTGATAACAATTTCACAAACGCGTTCTTCATCTGGAATACTGACGATATCGTCTAAAAGAGAAACATCATTGGCATCAAATTCAAGCTTGATTGCCACTTCTATATTATTTTCATTGAGTGTCCTGTTTTTATTTGCCAATGGTAGAACATCGTTCCCCATATCTTCAAAGATTCGCAAACCACTTAATGCCTCCAGTACGTTTGACTTACCAGCTTCATTGCGGCCTACAAGCACAACTTGATTTGATAAAAAGCGAATCTTTACATCTCGTCCCAGAGATTTATACTGCGATATAGATATTTGGTTGATCTTCATCGTAACTCCTTCATCGACGCTTTCACGCCACCTCACACTTGCCAGTGACAACCTCAAAAATAAGCGACTTTTTGTATGCCTCCAAATCGGCGATCAGCGCTTCCTTCTCGGCCACCATCGCATCAATCGCCGCGCACTTCTCATCAAGATAGTTGGCAATGGCCTGTTGCTCTTCTGTTGCCGGAGCGGGCAACCTGAGATTTCTAAAATCTGTCTTATTAAACTTGGGTTGCGCCGTGCTTTCCGCTATATCCTCCAACGCGAGCCGTCCCGAATCACAACTAAAGAAATAAAAATAAAACTTATCGCAAGATGAATTCTTAACCATGATTGCATTAGGCGCCAAAGACATTCGTTCGTACAGCCTAGGAACAATATAAACATCACCTACCGACGCACCAATGTTGGGCAACAGCAATTCTCCCCCATACAAATTTGAGCCAGACAAGAAATCATAAGACTCCTTGCTTATATATACCGGTTTTAACTCATGTGATTTCCCTGACACATCCGCAGTGCGAATTAACTGAGCATAATCAGGGTAATCAAGATACTTAACATTCTCACGTAAGTCGGCAAAGCTTCCACTGGCAACAAAATCTGTTATCACCGAAAATATCTTCGAAGCTTTAACCATTGCCCACCCCTCTGGAATCGTGCCGATCCAGGGAATGCCAGAAGGCTTCATCTTCTCTGCCTCTCTGCGCCTCTGCGTCTCTGCGTTAAAAACACCAACCCGCCGCTTCCCCGTCACCGTCTCGAAGATAAGCGACTTCTTCCACGCCTTATATTCTTCAATGCCCTTTTTCGCCTCGGCAATGGCCACGTCTATCGCCCCGCACTTCTCGTCAAGATAGTCGGCAATCCGCCGCTGCTCAGGAAGAGGGGGAACAACAACCTTTATTGCTATAAGTTCAGTAGCATTAATGGCGGGGTAACTTATTCCAACAGAGCGCGCTTCAACTTCATCTACAAACAATTGCGACAATAAAGCAAAGTTCAAGAAAGAAGGATAAATATCCCGTGCACGTAAAACCGCAAAACCTGTCGAAGTAATAAGTGGCGTTTTAAAATCAGGGATGCTCGCTATTGACTTTAGGTATGTTCTTACTGTTGAGACAATCACGTCCCCCTTCTCTACAACTCTTCGTGCTCGAGATGGAGCCTCTGAAAATCTCATCCTTTCTTTTTCGACTATCCCCACTCCGTATTTAACAGAACCAATATCTACATAATCAAATTCATAACCATCAGGTGTTTCTTCTGACAATACACTGTCATTGCAAGAAACAATGGACTTTAACGGCTTAACCTCCCACCCCTCGGGCACTTCGCCGATCCTCTCTACGCCGGAATCTCGCATCTTCCGCATTAAAACTCCCTTTTAAGCGACCGGCTGTTCAAGCATTTTCTCAATGCGCCCAATTAATGATTTATACAAACTCTGACATTCAGGCCGGACTGCCACTTCGGGATGCTTTACAACCTCATCTGCCACAAGTGTCTTAATTTCATCCTCCCACTCCTGTGACCATCTCCCGCCACAATGATTATATAACATCTTCATACGCTCAGACCACTTCTGTTTCCGCGCACTCTTCGGTAATACAGTCTCATTTTCCAATGAATGTTCTGATGATAGCTTCTTCCAGTAGACATTTTTGTCTAATGTGTCTTCCAATTCACTTTCGCCAGAACCATCAAAATTATATTTCAGGAACGTCACGTCAGCTTTTGTAATCAAAGCATGCTTAATCAACTCTTTGTATGACTCAATTCCAGCAGAATCATTATCAAGTATGACATGATATCTGCAGAAATCCATCTTTAGCCTTGTTATTACTGAACTCATTTTTGAGCAACCATGCGCATTACATATGACCAGACGCCCCGAATTTAATGCATTTGACGTTTTCACAGAAGCATATCGCAGCAAAGCGTCTATTATTCGTTCATCAGAAGCTCCCTCCACAACAATAACACACTCCGCATTTGTCAAATTATCATAACGTTGCACACCAAGAACTTCCCTTATTTCCGCTATGCTCTTCGCGGAACTCGCCTCATTCTCATTAACTATTACATTTGACCGCACATCTTTTAGATTGACGAGCAATGGCGAGTGCGTTGTAATAATGACAGGTATCTTCTGAGATATTTTTACAAGCGTTTCTTTAACTTGATGAATAGCTTGTGAATGCAAATGGGTTTCTGGCTCTTCAATCGCCAAAAGAAGATTTCCAGAACCATGATCCTCACTTTGCGAAATATATTTTGCCAATGAAATGGCTATCAAACTCTGGACGCCTGAACCTTTTTGTTGAAGAGATGTTTCCACGCCATCATCGATAAGGATGTCTACCGACCTAGGTAAGAATGTTCTCCTGTAAAGCCCCAACCTATCCATTTGGATTTGCGCAGTTGCTATCGTTGGAAGGAACTCACACAAAGATTTTCTCAAGTTTCGTGATATGTCCATTAAAGCGTTATTTTGCTTTTTCCGCAAAGAATTGAGAAACTGCGTGTATTCTTCAGATTCCAATTGCTTTTCCAATGGCAATTCCACCAGAGTTGCAATACTCTGACGTGCCGTTTTAGCAGTCCGCTCTGCATCAATATAACACAAACTCAGATTATCTGCTAAATACCTTAATAACTCCCTCTCACATTTCTGTGATGCTCTTTTCCCAGACAAACTAACAGAATATGCAACTTTTTCCCGTCCACATTCAATCTTAATTGCCACTTTTGAATCGACTACGCCATCAGCAGGAATCACAGATAGCTTTCCACGATCAAGAGCATCTAATGTGAAATACAGTGCAAATCTACTAACCCGCTTTGAATCATCCTTGATCCTTTTATCATGCCGACGCTGAATAGGATAGTCAGCATCCCAATCATATAAATCCCTCATTATGCGAGCAAGGGCGCGTGCACGAATGGCCTGATGCACGCCAACCATCCGAGATGGATGCGAGAATCGATCTTCTGTTAATAGTTTTAACGCACGCAATGCGACGCTCAACCCACGCAACAAATTCGACTTCCCCTGATTATTCGGCCCTAAAACAACCGTGTAATCAGCAATCGGAAGAATGCTCTTTGCGAGAATACTCCTGTATTTTTCTACAGTGAATTTAACTAATCTCATTGTCTTATCTCCGTTTTGAAGACTTTCAAAGTCGAGCTATTGATTTGTGACAATAGAAAATCACATCCACTAGTATGCCGAAGGACTCTATCGATAAAATACCTATTACAAAAAAGGTTAGAGGTCATTTCCCGCCCTCCCCGAAGAGTTTGCCGAGCGTGGCCGCGAGGCGCGATTCATGCTCTTTGATGCGCTTTGCGATATCGGCGGATGGCTCGATCTTCTTGTATTCGTAGAAGGTGCGTGTGAAAGGTATTTCATAGCCCACCTTGCTCTTCGTTTCATCCACCCACGCATCGGGGTTGTAGGGCAAGACTTCTCGCTTCATGTATTCGCCGATGTCTTCGCCGAGCGGCACATTTTCAGTATCGCGCTTCGAAGTATCAGCTACAACGCGACCTTTCTTCTCGACCTTTCTGCCGCCTTCCACAAGCGGCGACTCAACAACTATCTTCGTGAAACCGAATGCGCTGTTGACGAAAATGTGGCTTTTGCAGACCATGCCGTCCAACTTGTATGTCTCGGTCTTGAACGCGCAATAAGCCTTGACGATCAACGCCCGCGCAGCCTCGGTAATGTCAACGCGCTTGTTGCCGATTGATTTGCGGCGAGCCTCGCAGCATTTCGAAGCGTCGATGAGCTGCACCTTGCCTTTGCGCTCCCGGGATTTCGCTTTTGTGACGACCCACACGTAAGTGGCGATTCCCGTATTGTAGAAACTGTCATTCGGAAGCTGAATGATCGCCTCCAACCAGTCGTTCTCGATGATATGACGGCGAATCTCGCTCGGTCCGCTTCCGGCATCGCCAGAAAAAAGCGACGAACCGTTTTGGATGATAGCCATGCGGCCGTCATCCTTGAGTTTTGAAATGCCGTTAAGCATGAACAGCATCTGGCCATCGCTCTTGGACGGTAATCCAACGCCGAAGCGCCCCTCGTCACCGAGCGCGGCTTCCTTCTCAACGGCTTTCGCCTCAACCTTCCAGTCGATCCCGAACGGCGGATTGGAAATCACGTAATCAAACTTGAAGCCGCTGAACTTATCGTCGGAAAGCGTATTGCCGTAGCGCATGTTGTCGGGATTGCCGCCGCGAATAAGCATATCGGCCTTGGCGATACCGAAGGTAAAAGGATTGAATTCCTGCCCGAAATTCGTCACCTCGACCGACGCATCGACTTCCTTGAGCCGATCCTCCATGCATGTAAGCATCTGCGATGTGCCCATCGTCATGTCATAGACCGTTTTGGAAGCACCCTTACTTCCTGTACCGAACGCCGTCAGTATATCGCACATAAGGTATATGATGTCACGGCTCGTGAAGTGGGCACCGGCCTGTTCATCGTAGCTTTCGGAAAACCGGGCGACGAGATTTTCGAAAATGTACCCCATGTCGTTCGTGGCGACTTTGTCGGGCGACATATCAGCCTTCGAAGAATTGAAATCGGATATGACCTGATACAGAACGCCGCCCTTCTCCATTGTGGCGATCTGATCTTCAAACTTCATCTGCTCAAGGACATCGCGCACATTGTCGGAAAAACCGTTCAGATAGTCACGGAAGTTCGCACCGATATTCTTTGCGTCGGCAAGGAG
>SUVZ01000098.1 GCA_015061765.1 Lentisphaerota bacterium | reverse complement strand
TCAGCCGAGCGGAGCCGGGCGGTGGAGGTGTTGCACGGGACGCCCGGAAGGCTAGCACGGCATTTCGGCGCGTGAGGCCGCTGATCTCCGTAGGCGATCACGAGCCGACCGGATGATGACAAGCGCGCCGAACGAGTGCCGCCTGAAGGGATGGACCCGAAAACACCTCCGCCGCCAAGAGGAGCAATTGCCGCTGATTCGAAGGCACTCCATACGGCGCACCCACAGGCAATTTTTCAGTTATCGCAAAGCGAAAACTGGCACTTTACCCTTTATTTATGGACGTGTGGTGATTTTCATGCCCGAAAAAATGGGTAAACTCCAGAAAGATGAGAGATGAGTAAAGGATATCTAAGCCTTCGACTTGAGCAGCTCGGAGAAAGGAACTATCGCGTCAAATACGCGTTCAGGACGCCACCAACCGATTCATCCGACAGCGGCTGGCAATCTCTCTGCGACAAGAAGTCCCATTCGGGCAAAGATGCCAAAGTTATATCTGCCGACGAACTCGTACACCTGATTCCGTCGGGTGCATCCATTTTGGAAACCCCACCCCAATGCGCCTTTGTCTTCGAAAGGAACTGCTGGCATCGTCGCCAATATCCGTATCCACCGTAACGCGGTTCTTCAGAACTCCTTACCCCATCAATTCAACGGCACCAAGCGCCTGACCTTTCTTTGACAAAAAGGACCCTTCTGTATAATTCGCCCACAGGCAGAAGATATCCGGCTTCGCCGTAGAAACCTCCAGTTTGACGACCGCGTTCAGCGGATCGTTTCATCCGCCGGCGCCTCCTGAGCATGCGCGGCAACCGCAATCGCAACGCCCAAAATCATCACCTCCAATTTCATTTTCTTCATCATCAATCCTTTTGACTTCTATTCCCGTTTCAATGCAGGACTCTACACTACAATACGATGGCATTTGTAAAATCTGACAGGTTTATTTCGCCATTCCCGCCTATGCCAGCACCTTGCGCGCGTCTTTCCTGCCAAGCTTGATCAGCCGGCGCGCGGTTTCTGGAGAGGCGTCGAACAGACCTCCCCATCCGCCGAACGAGCCGCGCAAGCGGTCGCTAGAGGGGTGCCCCGCCGTCGCCGCTGTCAAAAGAACAGAGGAAGGTATGCTCCGAAAAGCATCGTTGCATTTCCGACAATCGCACATTTCAGTCCATATGTCAATGCGACCCGTCACATAGCGCGGTTCAAACCCATCGCTTGGCACAACGGCACTGTGAAATCCACCCAAGCTCAAATCAAGGAAACGAGTGAACCTTGACAAAATGACGGAGTGAAGCTTGGCAAAATGACGGAGTGGAATCTGACAAAATGACGGAGTGCTGTTGCGTTTGTACGGTAGTTATGCTATAATACGAATAGATTTTTAATCTTTTTGTCATTATATTGAGAGCATATGGCAAGAAACGAATACAGACCGAGAATCGCGGATAAATTACTGCAGACTGAACTACTTTCTGCAGGCGCAGTCCTTGTCGAAGGAGCCAAATGGTGTGGCAAGACGCGAACGGCGGAGCAGGCGGCCGCTAGCATCGTCTATATGCAGGATCAGGACATGGCGGACAATTATCTCCAGATGGCCGAGACAATGCCGTCCCTGCTCCTTGAAGGCGAAGAGCCGCATCTGATCGACGAGTGGCAGGTTGCGCCCAACCTGTGGGATGCCGTGCGCTTTGCCGTTGACAAGCGCGGAGGGATGGGGCATTTTATTCTGACGGGTTCCGCCGTACCGCCGGATGACGAGAACGTATCAAATCCAAAGCTGAAGCGTCGGCATACCGGCACGGGACGCATCACACGATTGCGTATGCGTCCTATGACGCTTTGGGAGTCGGGCGATTCAAACGGCAAGGTTTCTCTGGGCGATCTCTTCGCTGGAAAGAACATTGCGCCTGCGACTTGCGAATTGACAATTCCGGACATCGCACGGCTGGTCTGCCGTGGAGGATGGCCGGAGTCTATATTCCTTTCAGGAAAACCAGCCTTGAGGATTGCGCGCAACTACGTCAAGGCCATAGTGGAAGAAGACATTCATCGGGTTGACGGCGTGGAGCGCAACCCGGAACGTGTCATGAAACTGCTGAAGTCGCTTGCACGCAATGTCTCGTCCATTGCCACCCAGCAGACAATCATTGACGACATGTGCGCCAACGACTGTACGGCGTCGGACAAAACGGTGGCAGACTACCTAAATGCACTCAGGAAGATATTTGTTGTTGAAGACACGCCGGCGTGGACGCCCGCGCTACGGTCGAAGACGGCCATACGATCAGCTGCGAAGCGCCAGTTTTCGGATCCATCCATTCCAGCAGCCGTCCTGGGGGCGAATCCCGACGGCCTTATGCGAGATATCGTGACACTGGGATTCCTGTTCGAGTCGATGTGTTGCCGTGATCTCCGAGTTTACGCGCAGGCAATGGACGGACAGGTTTCGCATTTCCGCGATCGGCATGGCCTGGAAATTGACCTCGTTGTGTCATTGCCGGACGGAAGATGGGGCGGCGTGGAGGTGAAGCTCGGCAGTGGGCGGATAGACGAGGCTGCGCAGAATCTTCTCAAGGTCGCCGGACGAGTGGATGAGATGCGCACGGGCAAGCCTTCTTTTCTGATGGTTCTGACCGGGGCGAAATTCGCCTTCCGACGCCCTGATGGCGTCATTGTCTGTCCCTTGGGCTGCCTGAAACCTTGACCTTTCGCAGATCGACGGCGTCCTTTCGGTCGTGGCGGCCGCCTCGCGTTTGACAACCATTTCATCTCCAATTCTCAGGCGGATATCCACCCAATCTTTGTTTCACGCGATGACATACCACAATTCCGCTCACTTGTGAGCACACCCGATGCGACCCGTCATTTGGCGAACTTCTGATCCGTCACAGAGCGCGTCGTCACCCCGCCACTTGGCACGACGTTCAATCCTGAATTACCAGCCCGTTCTGGTGGCCGAACCGGCCGGCGCGCCATTCGGACCATAATAGTAGGTCGTGTTGCCCATTCTGGTGGAAGACCCCGCCGACGAACCATTCGCGTTGTAATAATAGGTCGTGTTGCCCATTGTAGTTGATCTTCCCGCCGACGAACCGTTGGCATTATTGTAGTACGTCGTATTACCCGTCCTGTATGATGAGCCAGCAGACGCCCCGTTCGCATTGTTATAATACGTCGTGTTGCCCGTCCTGTATGACGATCCGGCGGACGAACCATTGGCGTTATTGTAGTAGGTCGTGTTGCCCGTCCTGTACGATGACCCCGCCGATGAACCATTGGCATTGTTGTAATAAGTCGTGCCGCCAGCACCATACGCCGAACGGCCGGCAGCGCGATTCTGCGATGGCATTGAATACCACTGCGCCCCCGCCATATTCGCACAGGCGATACAGGCAACAGCTGCCGCGATTTTGATTGTTGCTCTCGGTTTCATTCTGGTTCCCTCCTTACAAAGTGTTCATAGAGACACATGGGTATTCATTTCTTTCCAGTCGCGCAATGAGCGATACATTTTGCCAGACATTTCGATCTTGCGATATTCTTCCTTTACCCCGTTGCCATATGTTCTTACCGCATTAATAACATTCCAACCATTCAACCATCCCTTTGAAATTACCGTATCTCCTTTTTTCCATTTCTCAACATCTCCATGCGAAGTTGGCACAAGCAGACTCACCTTACCGCCCGCAAGTACTCCTGCCTTTTTAGCCAATTCTACATATCGTTCTGTTTGATCCTTGCGTCCATTCCATACTGTTCCGAGTGTATTATTTTTTTCTCCAAAGACCAATGCGGTTAACTCAACACAGTATACTTTTCCTCCTCCTCTCAACTCGACAAGGGAAACGTCATTCACAACAAAGACAATATTGTCGGGTGCATTCGTGAGCAAAACCCTGCCCAACGGATTGTTGTTGGCGTCACGCTGTACATGAGGCGAGTATAGTGCTTTCTCCCAAACCTCGTCAAATAGCCGACGCTTGCGAATGTCAGTTGTATCCTTATGCCAATACTCAATGTAATAGTCAGGCTTGAACTCGCCCTCTGATATTTCTGTTTGGTTTGCCTCTATATCAGACAATAACGTTTGTGCACTCTTCATAATGGCACGCACCTCATTTTTAAATTCTAGGTCGTTGTCTGACTTACAAGAATGGAATGGAGTGTAGGATATAGCCTCAGAAGGCACTTTAGATGTTGACAATATGGCATTCCCTACTGTAACAACTTCTTTCAATCTATAACGATGCTGTTTTAAATCTTTCAATTGGCCAAGTAGCTTATTGTCAATATGATGGTCTGAAGAAGCCATCGTCCGTGCAAGCCTTCCTTCGGCACGTCCTCGCCTTGAACGACGTTGTAACTGTTCTCCAACCACATTCTGCTGTTTCGTACGTTGTTGCTCAAGATTAACATTAACTCTATGATTAACATCTGCGTTATTTGGCGGTGGTACAACATCCACACCATCAGCAATTGCGTTGCATATATCACTGAAAACACGTGCGGCAACTGACTTGCTAAACACTTTGCCTATTCCAGAACACGACAAACACTTTTCCCTTGTTGATCCTTCTCCACCGCATTTAGGGCAGCGTCCGCTTCCTTTGCACTTGCGGCATGGTTTTGTTTCGTTATTGTTGTTAAACCCAACCCGCACAGTCTCTCCAGAACCTTTGCAGCCGGGACATTTTCCCTCACCCCTGCAATCATAGCAGCGCCGCTCTTTCGCACCCGCTCCAGAGCATTTCTCGCAGTCATCCTTCAACCCGTCCTCAAACTCTGCGACATTTTGCAACTTGCCTTTTATATGCTTTTTGTAAATGTCTGTCTTGCCACACGCAATGAGTCCTGCCGCAGACGCCTTGAGGTACGCCTGTTGCCGGTCTACATCATTGGATGTCGCCAGTGCGACTGAATACAGCTGTCCTGCATTCTTGACATCTGGAACTGCCTTTGCAAGTGCCCGCAACTCTGATTCAGAGAAGCTCGTCTTCTTGGCCGTTGGTTTCTGAGCCGCCCCTGCCACGTACAGCGCAGACATTACACATATAATCGCCAGAGTTGTCTTGCTCATTGGTTTTCCTTTCTTTTTGGGTTTAAAAACAAAGACTGTTTTGATCATGCATTACGGCATTTCGACCATGACCTTGAAGAACATGTGGAGCGAGTTGGTCGGATACTGCCAATCGCCGCCGTTCTCCAACGTCTCGCTACCGTACACTTTGTAGATGCGGACAATGCCGTTGGTGTTCAGGTCAGGTTCCCATGTCACAACCGGCGCACCATCCTTCATCTCAATCTTCGCGGCGAACTTCGCCGTCTCATTTGTCGGACTGATTCCCGCAACAAAGCATTCCCACACCTTGTTGCGCCCATTCGCCGACATTGCTTTTGCCGCAGCTTCATAGTCACCACCGTACTGCGCAAGTAACATTGGACATTCCGTGTCGAGATATAAATACGGCACTGGCTCGGGTGTCGTAACCGTATAATCAGCCGCACCTCCTTCCGGCGTCCATGACACCTGATCGAGATAGGCGCAATCGGATATTGCCGCAGCAGTTCCGGCGTTCCAGAACTCGAAACGAACAGAATGTTCACCATCTCCTACGATATCGGCGGACGCCGACACCCAATCTGAAACAGTATCAAGCGACTCGACAAACACACCATCAACAAACACATCCACCCCTGCGCAGTCTGTCATGTCAAGCCTCCACCACCAAGACAGCGTTCCTGGACCATTCACGGAAGTGGAAAGCGTACTAACATCATCGCCTGTCACTTCGCCGCTTTTCACGGCGTCCTGCCCGTCATGCGACACTTCGCCCTGCGGAATCCAGTTAGCCGCGCCACCCGACGTCCACGATAGGCGTCCGCCGTCTAGTGCCGCATCGTATGTGTATTCGGTTACGTTAAGCGCAATCGAACGAGGAGCCGTTATTGGAACCGTTATGATACCATCTCCAAGAACCGCTCCTTCTGCATCACCCGAAAGCGACAGCGAGTAGAACGGCGTATTGACGGAGAACGGAATCACGAGATTCGTTCCCTCGGCAACCCATTGCGCCTCATACGTCGTCGTCCCCTTGCCGACAATGGAGCAATCGACCCAGTAGTTCGTCGTCCAATCCCACAATACCTGCATTGTATCTGTTTCAACACGTAAACCCATAGTGAAGTTTCGGACTTGCCCCTTATCCTCTCCAGCAGCCGCCGTGGAACCTTTTACATAATCAAACCTCACGACATGCTCCCCTTCCGGAATTGTGGCGGTAACTGTCGTCCAATCCACCTCGCCGCGAATACGCGCTTGTTCCACGCCATCGATGAACCACGCCAAGTAATGGCCTCGCGTATTGCACGAAACCTTCCAGTCAAACGAGAGCGGCAAGGGTCCTACGACAGTCGCTTCCATCCATGAATTTGTGCTATTTCCGATTTCTCCGCTACGGAAGACCACCTCTTCGCCAGTACCTGAATCGACAAACCAACCCGTTTCAGAATTGTCTCGGAGCCAAAAGCCACTATCAGGGAGAACTGCCGAACGCCATTGCGCATAAAGTACAACATCACCAGCTATAGAATAGGACGATTTGGTTTTCAGTCCAGACGCTCCATAGTACTCTTCTCCGGTCGCAGTTCTCCATCCGTCAAACAAAAAATACGCCCGTGTAGGAGTCGGGATGCAATCTGGCAATTCACATCCAAGCGTAGCCGTCAATGATTCGACCGACGATGCGAATTGTCCACCATTGACCTCAAATGTTATTGTATACTGAGCAGCCTGATGTGTTGTAACAGACAAATACTCCCTCTCAACATTGACAGTTGCTGTTGATGATATATATAGTGTGCCAGAGCCACCCTCCGCGCCAGCGGCCCCTCCCTCATATCCAGAGCCTCCCCAACCATTACTAACCGTTGATTTTCCCCCTGCTCCTTGTTTCCCATTAGAAACATTACTACTAGAACTTGACTCACCCCTAGTCCCGTTCCCGCCTGCGCCACCCGAAGAACCGCCACCACCAATTCCTAATTCTGGAGTCGCACCAGCACCACCTCCGCCGCCTCCGCCGCCACCACCTAGATTATAATAATATACCGTCCCGTCTAGATCATAGGCTGGCACATTTGACTGCCTACTTCCTGAATAGCCCCCATGCCCAGCAGTACCGTTTTGACCTATACATGCAACTATGTCCACGCCCCCTAAGACGAATACCGTTCCCATGGTTTCTCCATTATTTCCTGGCTTACCCGTTGTAGCCCCATACATTCCACCAGTACCTCCAGCCCCACCCAAGGCCGCACCACCGCCACCGCCGCCATCTCCACCGATACCACCTTTGGGGGTTCCACCATGCCCACCATCTGATCCATTCCCGGCATTACCCCCGATTGCATTCACCATACCATCGCCAGTGATGACGAGCGTAGATGTCTCAGGCACACGAATTCCTGCGCCGCCACCAATCTGGCCGCTACCGTTTGCTCCTACCGCGGTAAGCGAGATGCCGGCCGGGACATAAAGAACGACCGTCGCTCCATCCTCTATAGACATTCCACTACCCCCAGCCGTAGAGTTTGAGAACGAGACCGAGTTTTGAATGACATAAGTATTGCCGTCCGTCATCGTATAACCGCTTGTCGAACCTTGCGTAATGTTGACAACTCCTGCTTGCAGTTGCCAAGAAACCACACACGCGCTGAATATTGCAACAGCCACTGCACTCAAAACTCGGTTCATTGTTTTATCTCCTTACTTATTGTCTATAATGCTTATGACTTTGGTGTTTCTAAAGTTTTGTAAGAGACGCCATCATATAAATCGCGAAAGTTCCTCGTCATGGCATCTCCAATTTTCTTACGGAGATGCGGATAATCGACAAGATCATTTCGCTCTTCCATAATCATTTCAACGATCTTATTTACCGCCGCAGCATGAAGGTCTTGGTGAGTACAGAACATGATTTTCGCAAACTCTGCGCCTTCTTTATTATTTTCTGGATCATTTTCACCTGGAAGGTTGAAACACACCACACGCAAATATTTTTCCACCTCTGCACGAATATCTTCCTCGCTCACGGTCTCCCGTGGAGAAGTGAACTGTCGCTGCTGTCGAATCTTTTCGATAATCAATGTTTTGATTGTGTCGGTCTTCTCTTCATCTGTATCCATATGCTACTACTTTTCGTGTCCTCTCGCAGACTTTCACTCGGCATCTAACGTGTGCGAGGCAACGTTCCACGCCGCGCCTCCCTCAGGCTTTCGCCCTGTTCAGACATCGGCGGGGCGGAAAACGAAAACCTCCTCCGATGCATCACGTGAGGCGCCTGAGAGAGCCCGGAAAGATACACCGAAGGAGGCGAAACTGCATTATGAGGGCAGTTACCCTTCTCTTGCGTCTTTCCGGTGAAGTTTCTCAGGCTTTCACGTGACGCATCCCATGTCCGCAGGGGTTGGGCTACTATTCTTCGCCTCCCTGCGCGGGAAATCTGTTTTGTCACGGTGGCACCGGCATTCATCCCTGCCCCGCAACGGTTTCCTATTATACCACAAAATCAGGTCTGCGGCGAAAAACGCCGCACGTACGGATTCGCCGCCGCAGACCTATCCGGGCTCTCTCTGCCGGACGCTCCTTGTGAGCATACTGATATACGGAGGAAACCGAAAAATCTGACAAAAGACTTTCTGCCGCCGATTATGGACGCGGTCAAGTCAGCGGACCGGGCATATCGGGATTGTCCATCTCGGCAAGAACCTCCGGCATCACCTTGCGCAGTCTCTCGGAAAGGCGTTTGCGGATCTGGTACAGATTGTCGCGGGAGAGGTTGTAGAGCTTCATCACCGTTTCCGTATCCTGCCCATCCACCGTGCTTGCCACGAACGCCGCATAGTGTTCGGGGCGAACACTCGATTTTATCCGTCGCAACGCATTATCCATCGCGACGGCCTTCCATTCGCGGTCGGCGAATTCGTCGTTCCCCGGACCGGTCGCCTTTACCCCTTCCATGAAGCCGGCTTTCAAATCTGCATCGCGCCTTACCGCTTTCAATCTGTCTATTACGCGCCAATGGACAAGTCCCGCGAGATACGACCTGAATTTGCCCTTTGAGCGGTCGTACTGGAATGAAGGCAGGTTCCGCGCGAGATCGGCGAATACCATCTGCACGATATCGTCGGCATCGGCATCGTTCAACCCCTTGCGACGCGCAATCGAATAGACAAACCCGGCGTAAAGGTCGAAAAGCCTGTTCCATGCCGCCGCGTTCTCGGTGTCGGCGACAGCCCTGATGACGCTCGAGCGCGTCGATTCGTTGTTGAAGTGTCTGTAGGTCATTTTCGCATCTCTACCGCATCTTCCATTTCTGTAAACCGCTCAAGAAGCGCCAGCCATGCTTTGACGAGTTTTTCATTCTCCATCGAAAGCATTTCAGCCTGATTATATCTTTCGGAAGCCCCCTGCACCGACACGGCTTTATCCCTGCTCTTTTCCTGCAAAGCTTTAATTCGCCGGTTGTTTTCGTCTCCCTTCCTGTCAATCTCCCGCATCTCGTCGAGAATGCCGCGCATTTTCGCTGCGCAGACCGGATCCTTCTCCTCGACCCTTTTAAGCCTTTGCATATGAGATTCATCCGTATGGCAGAAATACGATCCGCGAAATGAAGACCATACGGCATCATCCTTCGCCGACAGATCATTCAATTCCTGGGCTATGGATGCAATACGCTTCATGGGTTCAAGATCGGCATCCAGATTCTTCCTCATGGATTCTATCGACCTGATCGTTTCTTGCCTTTCGCGTTCAACATAGTCACGAGTCTGGCTGTCTTTTTCCCTGATCATATTTCTTGCCGAGATTGCGAAATAGACGGCAACACCCAATCCGCAGGCCATCATGACCGACAAGATATTGATGATTGATGGAATCCTCATCTTGACGCGCAGTGACGACAACTCCTTCAGAAGCGCCTTGGCCGACCGGTAGCGGCGGGACGGGACCGGATCGGTCGCCTTGTTGAGAATGCGCCACCACGCAGGGAAGAACTTTGCGCCGGTATCGGCCTCGAGCGCGGGCCCCTTGTCCAGATCCTCCAGACGTCTACCGAAGCTCGCGGCCTTGAGCGTAAGGCCGAGACTGTAAATGTCGCTTGCGGCATCCGTGAAATTCTCGGGCGGAACATATCCCGGCGTTCCGACGAGTGATGTCGCCTCGGATTCTTCGACCAGCAGTCCGGGGTCGGAAAGGACAGGGCGGCCACCGACATATATCACGTTTCCGGGTTTGATGTCGCGGTGCAGGAGGTGATGCCGCTGAAGCGTAGCGAGACCTTTGGCGAGCGCCATGCCGAGTTTCACGCATTCATCGAGCGGCAATGCCTTTTCGCCTTCGATGACGTCAGCCAGCGTCTTCGGACGATATTCGTCCAAAGCAAAATCCCTGTCGCCGAACTCGTCATCCGCAAGATCCATAACCGCATAGAAACCCCAGGATTCCTCCACGAATTCCCTCATGCGGACAAGACCCTCCTGCGGCGGGATCGTTCTGTACAGTTTCGCACCGCGCAGTTCGCGTTCGTAGCGTTCTTCTCCGATGGCATCGCGGCGGCAAACCTTCACGGCCGCTCGTTCACCATCCGGTCCCTCGGCGAGAAAAACCACACCGTACGCGCCATGCCCGATTTCCCGTTCAAGGTGCCACTGACCGCAATTTGCCATACTTTCACCTGCAACTTTATACTTGAGGTTGCCATAAAATTATCGTTGCTTTCATTTAAAGACCCAGTCTCTCCGTCAAAAAACGTCGTTATTATATCATTTTCGCGTCGATAATGACAGACGCGAAAATTCTGGAGTTTGCCCATTTTTCGGGCATGAAAATCACCACATGTCCATAAATAAAGGGTGAAGTGCCAGTTTTCGCTTTGCGATAACTGAAAAATTGCCTGTGGGTGCGCCGTATGGAGTGCCTTCGAATCAGCGGCAATTGCTCCGCTTGGCGGCGGAGGTGTTTTCG
>SUVZ01000097.1 GCA_015061765.1 Lentisphaerota bacterium | reverse complement strand
AAAAGAGATATATGTCAGACAAGTACAATCCTCTGGTATTCCATACAGTTCGCATGAGTAAATGAACCAGATCAGGTGCATTTACTTCCGCACTCTACCCAATTTTTTTAATTCTGATGCCAATCAAGGGAACCAATTGACATTGAAATGATTGTTTTGTAATCTTCACAAGGTGCCATGTGAAAACTACATAAACAATAGTGACAATTATCATCGCGAAATCTGCCGCCAACGACAGGAACGTCACCCATGTCGGTTCATTTCCCATTTTTCCCTCCTGTATCTAAAATTCTACGCTCACTAAGCACGACTTATCTCTCCCGGACAATCTCCATTTCAATCCCTCGCTTCGCCGCGTCGAGCGCGGCGGTTGCATCTGCTTTCAACTTGCGGGCTTCAGCGCGGATGGATGATGCTCTGCTTGCGATACGATACTGAACCTTTGCATCCGGGAGCGGGATCGGCAATGCTTTCACCGCCTCCTGAGACAAACTGCCCATGATAGCGCCGATCTTGTACTTGTCGCACAACATGCGACCGATGGAAGAATTGACGAAGGTTTCAAGATAGTGCACATCAACCAACTCATTCTTGATCGACAAGCAAAAGACTTCCGAACTTATGGCATAATCATAATCTTCGCTCAGCGCAATCGCATTCCCAAAAGTCCCTTTTCTGGTCAACAACATTCGTCCCGCCCTTAGCGCAATGTCTTTTGCTCCAACTTCCTGCGAATCAATGTACTTCAAATCGTCAAAGTCGAATTCTCCGGGCTTTACATTGGCAACTTTCAAATAGGGAACACCGCTCTCTTTGTAATCTCGGCAGTCAATACCATTATAAATCTCCGTTATTAAACGCCCAAATGGAACACAATTACAGCAAGACAGTTTCTTGTTCAATTCCTTAAAGTTGCCCTTATAATAATAAGCGTCCAAACGACCATTATGAACTTCCCTCGCGGGCACGGTAAAGATGCGCGAGGAAAGCGATGTATCAGGCTTGGGTAGTTTGGCGATACCGAGCTCCTTCAGCACCATTTCGTCGATTGAGGAGAGAAGCTTCGTCGCCTTTTCATCCGCCGCGCGTTTCGCCGCGTATGCTGCATCAAGCTCGGCAACGATCTTCCGCTGCTCCGGCAAGGGCGGCAAGGGAATGATTATTTTTCGGAAGTCATCCTTGGTAATCGCCGGATAATTACCACCGCTTGAATACTGATCAAACTGCTTCGTGCAAAATTCCATCCGCAAAACATGGAATAAATACTTCGGAGTCACAAGCGTCGACTGAACGCCCCGAACAACAAGAAATCCTGTTGATGCTATGGCCTTCTCAACATCCAACGGTACTATCGCTATGGCATTACGCGTTGGCCTTGTCGCTGACACCAACAAATCACCTGCTCGAACGACCATTTGCGCACGACTTGGAGCTTCAGCGGTCACCAACTCCTCGATGCCCCCTATCTCTCCGTTCTCACAATTGATTGCGCCTATCTCAACATACGGGAAACAATCCTGAAAGCATTGCGCTTTATCCCAAGTTTCATTCGACAGTTCGCACAGCCCTTTCATCGCAAGATACCTATGCGATTCAATGCACAACCGATTCATGCGAAACGTAGGACTGTGGAAAAGTGGATCCAGCCGCCTACCATGCGCTTCTGATGCCTTTATCGTAAACATCTTGCTCATGGTTATTTCTCACCTCCACTGATCCGTGCCCTTGCATCCGTTTCATCCTTTGCAGCCTCAAATTCCTCCTCTGCTCTTTTGACTTCTGCAAGCAACTGTTCTTCACTGGGCAAACGAAGCTTGTACTCGGCGGCGAGAATCGTCTTGTTGTCTTCTGGAAAAGTCATCTTAACGAGCGAGTCATTTTTGTTGCGACAAAGTAGGATTCCAATAGTTTTGTTCTCTTCCGCTGTCTTCTCCATACGGTCATAATAATTAACGTACATCTGGAGTTGCCCAAGGTCCTGATGCGTAAGCTCGCCCGTCTTGAGTTCAACAATCACAAACGAAATCAGCAATTTATACTGCGACCAGTTCAATTGCGCATACAGTGTGTGCGCAATTGGGTAAAGTCGATAGAACCTCCGGCTTTGCTCCAACTGGCGAATGCCAAATCCACTGCCATATTCCGGTTCAAGGCGTTCCGCGAGTCCCCGTATAATTCGTGCGCCATACTCCGCCCTATCCTTCCCGTGCTGTTCCTCCTCAAATACCCTGCGTCCAAGATTCCAATACATCATCACGCGATTGAAATCTACGCTTCTAACGGCATTTGCGCGGGCAGTGTCGATAATCTGGCGAGCGTCGGCAAGCAATTTCCGGCTAACGGCTTCGCCAATTGCGTCCGCTCTGCGTTCACAATTGGCATCGAGAACGGCGGATGTTTTCTTCATGCTTCAGCCTCCTCGTTTATGAAGTCGGCAAGTGCCGCGCCGATCTCATCCAGTTCGTTGACCTTGGTAGGCTTGCCGGTCGCATCAAAGCCGATGTCGTCGCAATACGGATCAGCTTCTTCGCCACTCCCTGCGCAATCAGATCGTCACTCTGCGTAATCAGTTTCTTCTTCATATGCCTCACGGTTTGTCCACTACCTTTTCCCTTGTATTATACCAAAATAACGAATCGAAAATTGAGAACTTTTCAAACATTTTAAAGCCTTTTCAAAAATCCTCCGTCCACAAATCTGTACACATCCACAGATATCAATTTGTGGAGATTTACGTGGATTTGCGGGTACTTCTCATATGAAAAGTGCGCACTTCTTGAACAAGAGGTGCGCACTTCTTTCCTAGAAGCTTACACCCTCGCCTGCCGCCTTGCGCAACCAAGCACCCCTTTGTTGCGCAACACAGCATCATTTGTTGCGCAAGGGAGCGATCTCTGCTCAGCAACAAAAAATCGAAAGGCCCTCCTGAACTCCAAGCAGCGAGAGCAACTTTATCAATTCGCGGTCAGTTTAAGGCCGACGATGCCGATGACGATGAGCGCGGCGGAAAGGAGCCGGAGCGCCGCCGCAGGCTCGCCGAAAAGAACGATGCCCGCCGCGACGCTACCGACGGCGCCGATGCCCGTCCAGATCGCATAGGCCGTCCCCATCGGGATTGTGCGTATCGCGATCGAAAGAAGCCACATGCTCATGATCATCGAAACAACGCAAAGCGCCGCGGCGAGCGGATTGCGGAAGCCGTCTGAATATTTCAACGCGACCGCCCATGCGACCTCGAATCCGCCGGCCAACATCAAGACAAGCCAATTCATGATTTCAACTCCTTATTCCGCAAGTCTGAAACGCTGCTGGACTATGCCACCGCGTACGACATCACCAAAGAACATCTCCGCCGGTCGCACCCACATTCCACGCTCGCCGTACAGCGTCTGATAGACCACGGCCGTCTCTTCAGTCTCCGACATTTTCGCAAATCCGATCAGACGGTAATGTCCGCCTTTGAAATGCACGAATTCACGACCAATCAAAGTCGCGTCATATTTGCCGGCATAAACATCGCCACCGACACTTCTTGAAAAATCTGCTGTCTCGTTGTTCATTTATCCTTCCGCGCCTAGCACAACTGCGCCTGCGTCAGTCACACTGTCTCATTTTCAGGGCGAACATCCAACCGAACGGTTTTATCCAATTGACATACAATAATCTGATCCTCGTTTGACGTCATCAGATATTGCCTTTGGTGCCCATATCATAAGAGAATGCTTAAAGTCCATGCCGCCTAATTCAATGAGTCAAACCATCGCCGCGCTCTCCGAGAAACTGCAAACTGTGCAAGGCAACACGCAACTTCCTTTAGCGGCCAAGGCTCTATGCCCGCAAAGAGCGGAGCAGCGCTATCTCGGCACGGTAGCCATCAAGATCGTTCGGCGTCTCAAGATAGAACGGAAGTTCCCGAAGCTTTGGATGGTTTATGATGCGGACCAGCGCATCCAGACCGATCCTGCCCTTGCCGATGCACGCATGCCGATCCTTGTGGGCCTCAAAATTATTAAGGGAATCGTTGATGTGAATCGCCTTCAGCCTGTCGAGTCCGACAACCCTGTCGAACTCATCGACGACTCCATCAAGATCGTTCACGACATCATATCCGCCGTCCCACACATGGCAGGTGTCAAGGCATACGCCGAGTCGCGGGGAAAGCGTGACTCCCTCGCCGGCAAGAGCACCCTCCGTACGGTCGATGATTGATTTCAGCTCCTCGAAATTGCGTCCGACCTCACTGCCCTTCCCGGCCATCGTCTCGAGCAGGACCGTCGTGCTGAAACCTCCGCCGTCCTTGGCGTACTTCGCCCTGAATATGCGGACAAGCATGGACGAAATGAGCTCAATGCCCTTTTCCGCGCCCTGCTGAACATGCGACCCCGGATGGAAGTTGTATAGAGCTCCGGGAGTGTGCTCCAGACGCTTCAGGTCATCCGCCATCGTCATCTCGGCGAACTCGCGCACACGCGCTTCCGCGCCTGCCGCATTGAGCGTATAGGGGGCATGGGCCAGTATCGGCCCTATGCCCTCCCTCTCCGCATAGGCGAGGAATTCCGCCACGTCCGCAGGGTCTATCGGCTTCGAGGCGCCGCCCCTCGGATTGCGCGTGAAGAACTGGAATACGTTCGCGCCTATGGACTCGGCAGTCCTCCCCATCGCAAGGTATCCCCCTGCGCTGGAGAGGTGGCAGCCTATCTTGAAAGACGGATCCATCAATTACGCCACAAAAGCGATCTTGAGACCCTTCATGGAGATGTTCATCTCCATCGCCTCGTTCATCTGGTCAAGCGGATACTTGTGCGTGATGAGATCGGTGATCGGGAATCCGCGCTCCTGCGACTCCTTGAGGAAGTCGAAGCTCTGCACCCAGTCCTTCGCCTGGTACGTCCAGCTGCCGATCGCCTTGACCTGCTTATTGCACATGTCAATGTGCGGATTGTAGGTGGTGTCGCCATTGTTGACGAAGAACCCGAGTTCGCAGAAGCTGCCGCCGCGGCGGACATAGCTCCATGCCTTGGTGGCGGCCTTGGGCGAGCCCGTGCACTGGAACACCATCTCGGCGCCTTCGCCGCCGGTGATCTTCTTGACCTGCTCGGTGGCGTCGGCGTCAAGACCGTTGACAACATAGCGTGCGCCGAGCTTCTTGGCAAACTCGAGACGGTTCGCATCCGTGTCGCACGCGATGATGTTGCGCACGCCGAGGCAGCGGACCATGTTCAGGAGGAGGAGACCGATCGGACCGCATCCCTGCACCAGCACATAGCTGTCGAACTTGAAGTTGAATATCTGCTTCGCCTGCTCGACTGCATGGACGATCACCGCCGCCGGCTCGATGAGAATGCGGAGGTCGCGGTCCATATCGGAGACGTTGAACACAACGCCGCCTGCGTTGACCTTCATGTACTCGCCGAACCAGCCGTTGAGATAGTGCCTTTCGCCGGGAAGGAGACCGAAGATCTCGCCATTGTTGCAGAGCTCCATGATCTCGGGGTGGAACTTGCACGTGTCGCACGTGCCGCAGGACTTAAGGCCCGTCACGATCTTGTCACCGACCTTGAGCGGCTTGCCCGTGAAGTCGGCGGTGACGTTCTTGCCGAGAGCGACGACTTCGCCCGTGCCTTCATGGCCGAGCTGAACGGGGCAGATGCCGAAGGGATCGCCCTTGTATTCATGCACGTCAGTGCCGCATATGCCGCAGCCTTCCACCTTGACGAGAATCTCGTCATCGCCAACGGCAGGAAGGTCGACTTCGACGACTTCCATCTTCCTAGGTTCCTTGAGAACCGAAATCTTGCACTTAGCTGGAACGCTCATTTTGCTTCTCCTGTTTTATTTGACAATAAAGTGACTGATTACGCGGGCGATTATATCACATTTATGGCATCGATATCCAACGCGACGCGCAAATCTTTCGGCAACGGACGCGCCTTGACAATCCAGCGCCAGGCGGCGGCGATGCACTTCGAGGACGAAGCGCGCATCTGCACCTGATAGCGAAACCAACCCTCCGCGCGTTCCAAGGCCGGCGGCATCGCTTCCGACACCGTCAACCCCGGATACCTGGCCAGCGACTTTGAATACAGCTCCGCCCAACGCTGCACGAGCAACGCATCCTTCGCACGGAAGAGAGCCGTCGCGAACTTCATGTACGGGGGCATTCCCGCGCGTTTGCGCTCGGCGAGCTCCGCCTCCGCAAAACGGTCGAAACCTGCTTCCGCCGCCAGCCGTATGACGGGGTCGTCCGGACGGAACGTCTGAATGAACACCTCGCCGGGCTTCTCGGCCCTTCCCGCCCTTCCGGAAACCTGGGCGATCAGCTGAAACGTGCGTTCAGCCGCCCTGAAATCGGGCATGCTGAGCGACGCATCGGCGTTAAGCACGCCCACAAGGGTGACGTTCGGGAAGTCCAGACCCTTTGCGATCATCTGTGTTCCGATCAGTATGTCAGCCTCCCGCGCACGGAAACGGGAGAGTATGTCGTCATGGGAATGCTTGCGCGACGTGGAGTCCGCATCCATTCGCAGTATGCGGGAATGGGGAAAGCACTTCCTTAGCGCTTCCTCGGCGCGCTGAGTGCCGATGCCGGCGTAGGAGAAGTCGCGCGAAGCGCATTCCGGGCAGGACACCGGCGGAACGGTCCATCCGCCGCACACGTGGCATCTGAGGCACGAATCCACCGAATGGTACGTGTATGCAACGCTGCATTGCGGGCACTCCATGACGTGTCCGCACGCCTTGCACTCAAGCACGCGCGAATATCCGCGACGGTTGAGGAAAAGGATCGTCTGTTCGCCACGGCGGTTGCGTTCGGCGATGGCATCAAGAAGGAATCTTGAGAAAATCGGAGCCGACTGACGCTCACCACACTCCTCTTCCATATCGAGAATGTGCACTTCGGGCATTGGATGCCCGGCTACGCGTTCGGCCATCGATGCGAGCGCGTATTTCCCCTGACGCACATTGTGCCAGCTCTCAAGCGAAGGCGTCGCCGAGCCCAGTACGACCTTGCACATTTCGAACACGCCTCGCATGACGGCCACATCCCGCGCATTGTACCGAGGCGTCTCGTCCTGCTTGTAGCTTGTGTCATGCTCCTCGTCCACGACAATGAGTCCGAGATCCCTGACAGGCGCGAACACGGCGCTTCTGGGTCCTACGACCACCCTTGCCTCACCCGTGCGGATGCGATGCCATTCGTCGTAGCGTTCACCGTCCGAAAGAGCGCTGTGCAGGACCGCCACCTTACCGCCAAAACGTCCGGCAAACCGGCGCACGGTCTGCGGAGTGAGAGATATTTCCGGCACAAGGACAATCGCCCCCCTGCCGCAGGCCAGTTCATGGGCGATGGCCTGAAGATAGACTTCAGTCTTGCCCGATCCCGTAACTCCATGCAGAAGAATTGGAGATCCGCCGGCAGGGCGCGCTGTCCCCGACGCGCCGGCGGCGGCCCGAGGGCAAGCCTCTCCACCGACAATTGCATCCAAGGCCGTGCGCTGCATTGGATTAAGAGTCAGCGGCTTGGTCGGAAGCACATTGCGTCCGGCCAGCGGATCGCGGCGCTGGTTCCTGGACTCGATCACGACGCCGCCCTTCGCCTCGATGGCGCGAAGCGTGGCGGGAGTCGTGGAGAACTCTCGGCACAGCTGCTGGACCCATCCGCCACCGACCCTGCGGACGTTCTCCAAGAGTTCCCTCTGGTATGAGGTGAACATCCTCCCGTCCACCTTGTCCTCGGGAACAGGATCAACGAACAGAAGCTGCTTCGGCTTTGCGTTCGGTCTCAGTACTGCGGCTGGGACGGCCGACTTCAGGCAGAGCTCTATCGGAGAGCAGGTATAGTCGGATATCCACCTGACGAGTTTAAGCATCTCCGGAGAGAAGAACGGAGCGGGATCGGCGATGCCGAGAACTTTCTTTAGTTGGTAGTTGGCGGCCGGCAGTTTGCGGTCGGCAGCTGATGATATGTCAAGGGCGAAGCCGCGGGCTTCGCGATGGCCGAACGGGACGCGCAGGAGCTGCCCGACCTTTATCTCTCCAGACAGTTCGACCGGCACTTCATAGGTGAAGAGCCGGTCGAGTGCGAGGTCTATAGCGACCTTTACGAGCAAACCTTAGTTGCCCTTGGGCTCGAGATACTCAAACTTGGCGCCGTCGCTCTCAGGAATCTTGAATGCATTCTTGGAGTAGACGACCTGCTCCGTGGCATAGCGGCTGGTCTGCTGAATCACGCTTCCGCCCTTGCGGATGATGACAAACGCCTTGTTGCCGAACGGCGTATCGGCGGCGCCGTCACCGCTGGCCTTGCCCAGCTTGAATTCCTCGTTTGCGACGCCATCATACTCGTCGACCTTCAGCTTCGAGGCCGGGAAGTTGCGGGAGACGAGCACCGGGACGACATCATCAACCTCGTCGGTGACGTTGGCAGCGACGGTCCAGAGAATGTTCTTTGCCTTGAGCTGCTTGGGATCGCCGGCCGGAGGAACGCCAGCTCCGGAGAGGACGCTCATGTCAACGCCCGTAATGTAGGGCTTCCATTCCTGAGTACCCATCTTCTCGGCATCAAAGAGATAGAGGAAGTACTTCTCGGCAGTGTTGCCCTGACCGGCGCCAATCGGGTCGGTTGCGGAATCGGCGCCTTCAGACGCTTCCGTCTTCGGCCACACATTGCCGAGACCGAGCGCCTCGCGCTCCGTGTTGGCGGCGGTAATCGCGACAAAGAGATTGCGGCCGCGCATACCGCATGCGGAAAGATTCGCCTTGATCATAGCCGACGAAATCGCCGGGAAGAGTGCACCCATGAGAATGCCGAGGATGCCGATGACCACGAGCAACTCGACGAGCGTAAATCCTTTTTTGTTTCTGTTCATGTTTTGTTCCTCCTATTGTTGGTTCATTGGCGGGGATTATCTCATTTCCCGTCGGAAAAGGCAACCCCCTTTTTCGTTAATAAACTATCAGGCCATCAGACGAGACCTCGCTTGACAAGGTGTTCGGCGATTTCAACTGCGTTAAGCGCCGCTCCACGGAGAAGCTGATCGCCCGAGACGAACATTTCAATGCCCTTTCTGTCGTTGCGGGAGAGGTCTTGACGTATACGACCGGCAAGAACGTCATACTTGTCGGTTGCGTCCAAGGGCATCGGATATCCGCCGTTGAGCGGATCGTCCACCACTGTCACTCCATCTGCCGCTGAAAGGATCTCGCGAACCTCCTCGGGTGTGATATCCTCCTCGAATTCAAGGTTGAGGGACTCGGAATGGGCGCGGGCGATCGGCACGCGCACAGATGTGCAGGAAAGCATAAGATCCGGAGCGTGAAGCATCTTTCGCGCTTCATTGCGCATCTTGAGTTCCTCGAGCGTATACCAGTTGGTTTCATCGAACTTGTCGATGTGCGGAATAAGATTGTACGTGAGTTGATGCTGAAACGCCTTGACGGTAAGCGGCTTGCCATCTACATATTCACGCATCTGCTGCTCAAGCTCGGCCAGACCAGGAGCGCCGGCTCCGGATGCCGCCTGATACGTGGAAGCGATAAGACGCCTCAGCCTCTTGGCCTTGTGAAGCGGAGCGACCGCCTCAAGCATGATTGCGGTTGTGCAGTTGGGGTTGGCGATCACACCCTTGTTCCAGTCAAGATCCTCGGCGTTCACCTGGGGAACAACGAGCGGGACGTCCGGATCCTGACGAAACGCACGAGAGTTGTCGATCATTTTGGCGCCAGCCTTGACGACCGCATCCCTCAATTGGATCGCGACATCAGTCTTGCCCGCGAAAAGGACAATGTCAAGGCCTTCGAAGCTGTTCTCCGTCGCGGGGAGGACATGGTACGTCTCGCCAAGGATCTTTTCGTCGCGCTCGCGCGAAGCAAAAACCTGAACCTTGCCGCACGGGAAATTGCGCTCTTTGAGAACCTTGATCATCTCGGTGCCGACCGCGCCGACTCCGACCAAACCAACTTTGTATTCTTTCGACATTTCTTTATTCTTCCTTGAAACGAAAAATTGCCGCGGATTATACCAAAACACATCATGGTGCGCAATCACCATGCACTGCCGGGATTCGTCAATTCGTCACTTTTTGACCGGCTTGATGTCTTGCCAGTCTTAATTTTCGGCCAGCAGCCCTTGATAGAAACGACTGAATTTGATTTAATATACCGCCAATGAACCAGTCAGAAAGACGCACATCATACGAATCGGCGAGATCGCTTCTCGGGAAGTCCAAATCCATCCTGATATCGGGCCATTTGAGCCCCGACGGAGATTCCCTTGGATCGATGATCGCCCTTGCGCGCATGCTCTGCGCCGCCGGGAAACAGGCTGTCGCAACCGCAGACGTCAAGGCTTTGGGCAAGCCGGGATTCCTTGAAGGGACAGAGGACATTCTTCCGCTCAGGAAGCTCAAGCGCAAGAAATTCGATCTTTTCATCTATGTGGACGCGTCCGCTCCGGATAGATTGCCGCCGGAGGTGCGCCCGTTCGCGGAAAAGCTCCCCACTCTCACCATCGACCACCACGCAACCAGCGAACCGAAGGGCGTTTCGATACTCGACCCGACGGCAAGCTCTGCAGGTGAACTTGTGTGGCAGTTCGCAAAATGGATGGAATGGCCTATCGACAAGGCCACCGCCGAGGCGCTGTGGGTTGCGATAGTGACCGACACCGGCAGGTTTGCGTACGACTCCGTAACGCCAAACACGATGCGCGCGGCGACGGACCTTCTCAAGCGCGGCGTGCGCACATCTTTCATAAACGACATCCTGTACAACTCCTTCCCGATGAAGGCGATGGAGCTCAAGCGCAGGGCATGGCGCTCTCTCCACGTGTGGAAGAACAGGAAGGTCGCCGAAGTGACGCTCTCCCGCGACGATTTCCGCGAGGTGCGCGGCACAAAGGCTGAGGCGGAGGATGTCGTGGAGATTCCGCGTTCCGTCGCCGGAAACCAGATAGCGCTGTTCTTCTACCAGATACCCGACCGCACCCGCGAAATCAGGGTGTCGATCCGCACCCGCTCAATGCACGATGCCACGGTCCTCGCCAAACAGTT
>SUVZ01000096.1 GCA_015061765.1 Lentisphaerota bacterium | reverse complement strand
GATGCCGTATGGTACCGGGAGCACCGCCCGTCCGCTCACCTGCCTCCACTTTCGCGAACCGGCAGGGGCGAGGCATCTTGTCGAACCCTCTGCGCCAGATTTAACACCTTGGACAAGGCCGATTTTCGCGTTGCGCACCGTACCGTCGTCGAACGCCAACGTAAGGTCATATACGTTCTCGTTGGACGGTGCAGTCGCCGCCGGAAGCGTCAGCAGGAACTCGCCCTCGACAAGGTCAAGATAATTGGCCGAATAGCCCAGCCCGGACACCGATAGGGTTGCGGAAGTTGCGCCACTTGGAAATACCACAGGCAATGATACCGTGTTGTTGGTAGCCGTACACCATAGGAACGACTCCTTATGCCTGAGAAACAGAAACGTCGGATTGCTCTCGGAATTATCGGCGAACGCCAACACCGCAAGTAGCAGCAAAGTGAGCAATGTGATTGATCTCCTCATTTCATTGTTCCTTTCATTTGTTGTTCCTTTCTTGTCAATATCAAGGCGTTGTCACTTCTGCAACGAGGTCTTCCATTTTGCCGAGCTGAGACCGCTTCGCGCGGCGTTGACCTGTGTCAGCAAGCTTTGCCAATAAGGTGGCTTATAGAAACTCACGTCCGGCACATCATCACGCCCGAATATGGGGCGTATCGATGTCGCTATGAGTAGTCTTTTCATTCGATGCTCCTCATTGGTAAAACGTTCCATCAGATCAGAATTTGTCTTTTGATGGCGCGGATTTTAGCAAAAAGGCACCGCAGACACTTGTATTATCGTGTCTGGAAAAGTGTAATATCATGCCACGGCGATCTCAGCGCCGATGGTGATACCATGCCACGTCCTGACGTCCCGCCCCACGCCGCAGAAGCGCGGACGACGGTTTCAGGCATCCAACCGGGCAGATGAATCAAGCATCTCCAAGGTCGAGATCGTATGACCGAAATAACCATCGGCAGGAACCCGCTTCGACAGGCTGCCGTCATAGACCAGCACGGGAACCACGGAAACGCTACGCGGTGTCTTCAGCTTGGAGATCTTTTCCTCGACATCCGCCACAACCCATTCACCTATCGACTCTCTGCGCTTGATCTCGACCACATAGACCATACGCCGCGTCTGGATGAGCAGATCGATTTGGCATCCTGATGTCCGTGTCGTTGGATTCTGCACATAAGGTGCCGCCGAAAGGATCAACGTCTGATCAAGGCCGATACGTTTTACGATTTCCCGGAGATTGTTGTACACGAGGCATTCAAACTGCAATCCAAGCATCGTCTCCCATCCCGGCAGCTGCGCGAGCGAGACGAACGTGAAAGTCCCCTTTTGGATCATTTCGCGATTCGGCTCAATATACTTGATGTAGAACCGCGTGTAGTTGTCTGAAATGCGGTAGCGGACAACGTTCGACGGCTTTCCCGTGCTGGGGTTCAGTCCAGTGTCCCTTGCTATGAATCCCGCCGTCTCCAGCTCTTCAAGATAGGCGGAAAGATGACCGTTGTTCTCCAACCCCAATGTTTCGGCTACCTCCGTCGGCGTCTTGCCACCATCACCGAGTGAAACGAGAATCCGCTTCTTCTGGCCAAGATTGACATCCAGCGCATCATTGAATATCTCATCGAACTCGCCTACAAGCAAGGCGCCGGGCGTAAAGCATAGCCGCTTTATGTTCTCGTCCGCCGACAAAGCAGGATCAATGTTTTCAAGATACTTGGGGATGCCGCCAACCACGGACAGCACGTCAATGATGTCCGTGCTTGACGCACGGCATCCGCCTCTTCGCCAGAACGCGGCGCATTCATGCATGGAGAGTTCCGGAACAAGCAGGTTAAGCGAGGGGCGGCCGACGAACCCTTTGCTTTTGAGGATCTTCTTGTCTATCCAGCTGGAAACGGAACCGCAGAGAACCATGATCAGTTTGGGATTCTTGGAAAACCTGTTGTCCCAAGCATACTTGAGTTCGCCAGGAAAGGCGGCATCGTATTTTCCCATCCACGATATTTCATCTATCAGAAGCACCGTCTTCTCACGCGGATTCAGGACCTTGGACAATCGGGCGAACGCCTTGAACCAGTTCTCCGGTTGAGACTCTTCACAACCTGTCTGCTCCGCAAGCTGCTGACCGAAGGCTTTAAGTTGCGTTTCATTGTTAACGCCCTGTTGTGGTTCTACGCCTTCCAACTTTATGAAACGGACGCGATTTCTCCGGGCAAACTCCTCGATAAGCGTCGATTTGCCGACACGACGCCGTCCTCGGCACGTAACAAGCGACGCGACTGGCTTACGCCAAAGCGCCTTCAATTGCTCAAGCTGTTCTTCTCTTCCAATAAACATCTACAGTCTCACAATATGATATTTGCAAAAACAGCGCACATAATATCATTTGTTGTCGTGTCTGTCAACTTGGCATCGGGCGAAGAATCTGCAAATTGCATATTCTTCGCCCGCATCGTCACCCACGATATGATCGAACAGAGGCTCACCACCCCTTCATCACATTTTCGGCGCGACGTATGTAGGCATCCTGCTCGACACGGGACAGGTCGTTCCAGCGAACGTTCCATCCACAGATGCGCACCTGGAGGTTCTCGTACTTTTCAGGATGCTCCTGTGCATCGCGCAGCTCCTCGGCACTGAAGACCGTGAACTGGATCACGCTGCCGCCGTTTCGGTGGAATATCTCCACGAGCGTACGCATCAGCTTAAGGCCCCTGTCTCCGTAACAGACGGATGGATGCAGCATCATGTCGAATGGATAGTCGGCTGGAAGTTTCGTAACATCCGAAGCGGCAAGCGTCTCGACGAGCGCCGTCGCGCCCTCCGTATCCGCACCCATCGTCGGAGAAAGGTTCTTGGACATCTCTTCGCCATTCTTGCGTCCGTCGGGCGTCGCGCCCGTCTTCTCGCCCAACACGATGTACTGGTGCGCACAGTGTCCCGATGCGAGAAACACGCCGCCGCGTCCGTTCGGCTTGCCATTCAGCTGCGAAGCGTAGGTATCGATCATTTCAGCGCCAAGCGCATTCGCCTCCGGGTCGTTGTTCCCCCACTTTCGCTTGGAGCGGAGCATTCTCAGACGCAAGGTTTCATGCCCTTCCCAGTTCGCCGCCATGATCCGTCCAAGCTCCGCAAGCGACACCTCCTTTTTCTCATAGACAAGCTCCTTGACAGCCAGAAGATCATCGACGGCCGTGCCGACGCCCACTGCGAGAATCGCCGAATTGTTGCCGCGTTTGCATCCGTTCGCAAAGCCATCCTTCCGCGTCTTGAGCGCGTGTTCGGTGGAGAGCGTCATGCAGTTGGCAGGATTCACGTCCGGCAGCACCTTCTCGAACTCGAAGGCAATCTTGCGGCAACGGTCGGTCACGTCGGCGAGGCGGCGCATGTACTCGGCTTTGAAGGAGTTGAAAGATGATAGTTTAGAGTTGAGAGTTGTTCCTCCAGCTTTACACTTTACACTTTCCACTTTACACTCTTCAAGCATCTTCTCGATCGGCTTCAGGAAATTGACATGCCCACACCCCGTGCGATTGCAGCTGTCGGCGAAGTCGTACTCATAGCACCCGCGCATGACCATAGTGCGGCAGTCTTCGTCGATTGCCCCCATCCATTTCTTCATCGCTTTTGCCGCTGGCATTTCGCCGATAAATGCAATGGAGCGGTGCCGCCGCGCCATGTCGAGCATCTTGTCCCACGCCCAGTCCGGCGTGTTTGGCGCGACCTTCACAAGGAACTTCGGTGTGGTGAGTGCGCACTCGTCCATCACGTCGAGTATGATTTTTGATACGTGGTTGAACTCGCTCGTGCCATCCTTCTTCGTGCCGCCAAAACCGACGGGTTGGTTCCAGTAGTTCGCGACGGAACCCCATTGCCAGAGAAAGTGCTTCAGCTGCTCGCGGAACTCCGCCTCCGTCGTGCGGCCGGCCGCGATGTCGGCGTCGTAGTACGGCGTGAGGAACACGTCGAGTTCCGTCAATGAACGGCACTGGATGCCGTCGAGATGCTCCGACCAGAAGAAGTACAGCCAAACGAACATCATCATGTCATAGGCAGTCTGCGGCGGCCCCTTTCTCAATCGCTCCAGACACTCGATTTCCTTTTTTAGCCGTGTAGAACATGTAGAACGTGTAGCATTTGCATTCCCCTGCTTGATGAACCTGTCAATCCCATTCAGCATCGCATCCATCGCAATCCTGAGCCCCTCGTAGAACGGATCGCCCTTCACTGCATACTTCTCGAGCCGCGCCTTCATGCCGGGAAATCCGAGCTTCAGTATTACACGCCAGTCTGGGACGGAATGGTCGAAGTCCTGCCACATATTCCAATCGCCTTCGCGGTTGCCATCCTGCCATTCCTTCACCACCGAGGCGGGCAGCATCCGTGCATTGACCACCCTTGCACGGTTCCAATACACGCGACAGATCGGTCGGGCATTGCGGTCCCATACCGCAATCGCCGGGAACCAGTCAAGCGGAGAGACGTCAATCGACTGTTCATTCACCTGAGCTGCGAAACACTTGGCCTTCGTGATGCGCCATGATTCGCCCGACGCTTTTCCCTCTTCGACGATTGCCGTGAGCCGTTCCGCCAAGGCCTTCTGCGAAAGCCCAGTCGCCTTGTCCGTCACGTCCTGACGGAACTTGCGCCGAAGATACGTATCTACGTCCGTGATGTTCTCCACATACGGATCCCACCACGTCATGTCGAGATAGTTGCGCTGCTTCCGCTCCGGCGCGGCGAATGCGCTCCAGCCCATCAACCCCATGGCGACCATTCCGCTCAGGAAACACGTCCGTGTAGTCATCATTAGTCTCATCTCAATTTACATTTACAAGTTGCGAACAATTCACCGATTTGGAGGCATCGTGTCCTTCATGCCGAGGGCGAGATACTTTGAGCGGGCGTAGTCGTAGTATTTGAGATCGACGATCGACGCCTCCGGGATACCGATGGATTTGAGATAGGCATGACGGGCCGAGACTTCTTCGCCATCGGTGCAGCCGGGCACAACAAGGCAGCGAACCTCCATCTTCGCCTTCGCCGCGACCAGCCGCTCAAGATTCCTCCTGACGATCTTGTTTGAGACGCCCGTGTACTTCACGTGAAGCGAATCGTCGTCGGCCTTGTAGTCGGGAAGCCACATGTCGGTGACCGGCAGCATGGCGTCGATTGCGGCGGGCGGCGCGTAGAGCGAGGTGTCGAGACACGTGTGGAGCCCTGCCGCCTTGAACGCCTTGAAGAGTCCCGCCGCCCATTCCCAGAAAAAGAGGGGTTCGCCGCCGGAGAGCGTCACGCCGCCGCCGGACTCGTCGTAGAACGGCTTGTCCTCCAGCGCCTTCGCCACAATGTCGTCAATCGTCATCGGCTTGCCGTATAGCTTGAGCGCCCGCGTCGGACACGTTGACTCGTCCATCGTGCACTTCTCGTGGTGCTTGCAGAGATGCTGAAACCGCGCCCACTGCGCCTCGGACTTGATCGATTCGGGATTGTGGCACCAGATGCACTTCAAGGGGCACCCCTTCACAAAGAACGTTGTTCGGATTCCCGGTCCGTCCCAGATCGCCATCCGTTTCGTGTCGAGCATCAGCGGGGTCTTCAGCTTCCGCCCGTCTTCGGCCAGCATCGGGCTTACGGCAAACGCCGCCGCCGAAGCCATGAATTCCTTTCGCGTAATTCTCATAGTCCTCCTTTAGAACCCGATGCTACCAAGCCAATCGACGATGCGATTCTGCCAGCCCTTTGCGTTCGGCGTATCGCCGAGACCGTGCGAGACGTTCGCATAGACGAACAGCTGCGCGGGAATCTTGCGCTTGTGCAGCTCCGTGTACAGAAGAATGGACGCCATCGGCGAGTAGTAGTCCCTATCGCCGTGGAGCATGAACATCGGCGGCGTCTTCGCGTCGAACTTGAACTCGGGCAGGATCGCCGCGCCATCGCCGCCATGCGTGTTGGGTCCAGTCTTGCCGTCGTCCGCCACATACGCCGGATAGACTGGTATCGAGAAGTTGAGATGGGCGGAGATGTCGTCAAGCGCGTCGATCCTTTCGTACAGCGCATCCTGAGACGAGGTGGCCGAGATCGCGGCGAGATGCGCGCCCGCCGAGAAGCCGACCGCCCCGATCTTCTCCGGCGACCATCCGAACTTCGCGGCGTTCGCGCGCAGATGGCGGATGGCGCGCGCCGCATCCTCTCGCGGCGCGTCGTAGATCTTCCGTCCCTCGCGGCGCGGGATGCGGTAGTGGAGAACGGCCACCCATCGTCCGGAATCGAGAATCGGCTTTGAGTCGCGGCAGATGTGACCCATGTGCTGCGAACCGTAGCCGCCGCCCGGCATGACGATCACCACCGTATCACGCGGTTTGCCGGATGGACGGAATATCACAAGCTCCGGCTGCGACACGTCGCGCCGGCGCCACACCTTGACCCGCTCGTCGTATGCGTAGCGCCCGGGATTCGCCTCCGTCTCGTGCGGGGCAAGTCCCGGCCATAGGCGGATGCGCTCAACGATCCTGTCGTGAAGCGCCCCGTACGCCTTCTCCTCGTTCGCGAGATTCTCATCCCTCACCCATCTGCCGAACTCAGCATAGAACCGGCTGGAGCATGAATGCGTCATGCCGACTCCGGTGCCTATGGACTTGTCCGCAACCTTGATTTCGTTGTAGGCCGCGTACACCGCGCAGGGTGGACACGTTATGTCTGAAAAGCCTACGGCGACGCGGACAGGGCAGGTGATGCGCGATGCGAAGTTTGCACCGTCGAAATATGGCGCCCACTTCTCGGCGGCCGCGCGGCGCTCGGACGTGGAGGAATTGTTTTCGACGATCTGCGGCCACCCACTCTGACGACCTGCGAGATAGCCCATGGTGTCCGTTATGGCCGGCACATAGAACGCAGCCCGTGTGAAAGCGCGATTGAGTCCGCACAGATAGAACCCGAATCCGCCACCCTGCGACGTGCCCTGATAGCGGAAGCGAGACCTGTCCACATCGGGGCGTGCTGCGACCCAGTCAACGGCGCGGTCAATCCCGAGAATCACGGGATAGAAGAAATACGACTCGCGCGACTCCGTTATGCCCGCCTGACAGTAGCGCGGTGCACCGTACCGAGCCTTGACCTCGGCATCCATCGCCTTGTACTTGGCCTCAAGCCCGCTCTCGCGCCATTTCCAGTCCGGCGGGAACGGATAGACGCTAAACTTCACATGGATTGAGTCACCGTCTCCAGCCATGTCGTTCGTCCAATCGCCGAAACCTGCGGCGTTCACCTCGAAGTCAACAGGAAATGGTGCCTTCGCCTTGTCCGTCGGGACGCTCATGTAGCCATGCACGCGTCGTCCGAACGTGGCGAACGAGATGCGGAAAAAGTCAAACGCGGCGGTGCTGCGCTCCGGAACACGAACGACTTGCGCATCAATCGGCACCTCGCGGCCGAGACGCGCACGCGCCTCGGCCCAAAACGCGCCGAAGTCGGATGGCGACGGACTGCCCTTGCGTATCCGCTCCGGCTCGAAGCCGACGCTGAAGACGTACGGATCGTTACGTCCGCTCTTCGTCGGCGGCAGCGAGAGCCGCAGGAATCCCGGTTCACGCAACATACCGGACACGGTGAACGATAGGTCTGTCGTCGTCACATCGAACGGCATGTTCGTGAGTACAGTGGTGCCGAAATTGTCCAGCTTGGCGAACGGCTGAGCTGAAGCCACCAAGCCATTCGTTTCAAGCAGCCTGACCGTGAACGTGGCGGTCTCACCGCAACTGTAGATGCCATCAGGCCTATCGATGTCAACCTTGTACGTCGCACCACACGCCACAAAAGGGAAGATCGACAGCCACCCGTAGGCTCCGGCAAATGTGAGACCTGTCATGAAATTTCTTCGCGTCATTGGAATCTTATCCTGATTGATGTTTCAGATGGCGCGTATTGTATCAAAAGTGGCAACCGGCACGTTTGTACCTTTGTGTCTGGGAAAGTGTAAGATCGTGCCACACCAACACAACACATGATATAATACGCCGCATGACAAAGCGCCAGAGCAGATTGCGTCGCAACTTCTTCAAGCAATGCGGTCCAAACATCAAGACCATGGCAGCGATTTTCGAATCGTTGCCGAACATTGGCTTCTACATAAAGGATGCCGAAGGTCACATCATCGCCATCAACCGCTTCAACTGCGAAATGTGCAACTTACCGAATCCCGATTTCGCCATCGGCAAGCGCTCTTGCGACCTCTTTCCCCGTCCATACGCCGACTTCTGCATGGCGCGTGACGACGCAGTCCGCAAAACAGGAAAGCCAATCGTCAATCGCCACTACACCAAGGTAGCGAATCTATCGGTGTCAAACGCGAAAATGATATCTCTCTATCCAGTGTACGGACATGACGGAAAGATTATTGGGACTCTCATGGTTTACTATTGCGATAAACCAGACAACGCAGGCCCCGTTTGGGAAGACAAGTTCGACGCCATCATCGCAAGCATCAACGGCAACATCTCAAAACCGCTCTCGCTCAATAAACTTGCGACGGATCACGGCATGTCCGTCTCAAATCTGCAGCGCATGTTCATGCGGATAATAGGCGTCCGTCCGGGAAAGTACATCATTCAACAGCGGCTAAACGCCGCATGCCGACACCTCGAAAACACTGACCTCGGCATGTATGACATCGCCATGGCAACAGGTTTCTGCGACCAAAGCCACTTCACGAAGATATTCAAGCGCGAACGCGGCATCACTCCTGGCGAATACCGCCGCCAGCACCGCTCAATCAGCTCCTCTCACACAAAACCGTAAAACCCCTAGCTTCTCTACATCCGCGCTTTGATCATTGTGAATGTTACCAGTGTGAGAATGTAACCAATACCAATGTCACCAATTGCCAATTAGATTTTCGCGAGGATGTCCGATATGTTGGATTTGTCGAGTGCGGTGAAGCCAAAGCATTTTCGACCAAGATCTTTGAGTGATGCTCCAATCAGATAAAGTTCCTTGTCGTCGATAATGAGGAAACGGTCGTGGAATGCCATGCTCGTCTTCACTGAAAGACCGCCATATTGCGCATTGAATTTTGTGATATCGCTTGCGGCAAGCTTGTTACCGCGGGGTGATGCAACTACATCAACCGACACGCCTTTGCGCTTCTTTGCGAGCATATCAAGTGTTCCGGACCCCACCCAGCTGTCAATCAGAAGCATCGTCTTTTTAGCCCTTCCAATCAGCTTCTCCACCAGCGAACACGCATCCCACAACTGCCCTTCATAGAAGACACCTTGCAACGGCGGCGTTTGCGTCTGCACGAAGAAATCGACTTTATCTTCAAGAACCGCTAGCCTGTCATCATGCTTTGAAAATCTCCTGTCTATCTTATCTTCGAGCAGATTTAAGCGTTGATTGAATGCGTATCCACGTAGAAGATATTCACGCAATACCTGTGTAGCCCATATGCGAAATCTCGTCGCCATCGATGAATTAACACGATATCCAACGGCAATAATCACATCTAGATTAAAGAATTCCTGAACACGCGTAACTGTTCTTTTTCCTTCAATCTGAACAGTTTCCATTTTGGAAACAGTTGCTGACCTAACAAGTTCTCCAGTATCGTATATGTTTTTAAGATGTTTACTTATAGCCGCCTTTTGAACGCCGAACAACTCTGCTATTTTCAATTGCGTTAGCCAAATACTCTCTTTTGCATATCTAGTCTCCAACCGAATTGTTTCATTCGGCTGATATACAACTATCTGATTTTCTGTCTCGGTTGCCATTGATATTTTGTCCCTTAACGGTTGTAATCATACCACATTTTACGCTGATTTATTTAATTTTCCAATCTTTCAGGAAACAGTACTTTCACCCCTTCCAACAGGTATTGGACGGGGATTTCAAGTAAACAAAAACAAGGAAAAATCCATGAAAGAACAACCCCCAAACCAAGCCTCAGGCGCGTCGGAAACGGCGCGCCTTTTTTTGTACCCGGATTTCGTCCGCGGCGGGTGCCGCAGGCGAGTTGAAACAACACAGAAAGGAGCCAAACATGGCCAACAGAAATACGAATCCCGGCATCGGCGAAAGTGTCGATTTCGGAGTTATGCACAACCCCGACGCCTCGCGCGCGCGTACGCGTACACGCGTTCCACGCAATGCTTACGCCACCCCCAGTTGTGCCGACGCCTCGCGCGCGCGTACGCGTACACGCGTGGTATGTCATACGGGGATATTAATAATATCCCATTAACTGTCATACCACGCGCGCGTGCGCACGTACGCAAGGACGGCGCTCCACGACACGGAGCGCACAACCCCATTTCACAGAGCTTCGCGACTTGCAGGCTGCAGTGCAGTGCGAGGCTTTGTGCTTCGCGCTTTGCAAATGGCGAGGTGGGACGTGTGGGACGCGTGTGACGCGTGGGACGATGGTTTCTTGAAATTTGCTTTCGGAGCTTCGCGCTGGAATTTAGCCAACCATCGGCAAGGAGCTTTGCGCATAAAATTCCTCATGAGATGATCGAGGCATCTTTCATGTGCGAAGCTCTCAGGCATCTTCCTCTTGAAAATCAAATGTCCCACGCGTCACACACGTCCCACCCACAAGCAGAAAGCAAAGCGCGAAGCACATCGCAACCAACAACACCAAACAACAAGAAAGGAAACAGCAATGAAACTGAAAGTAAACTGGAAAGAGCTGGCGCGTCAGCTTTGGGCGGCGATCCGCCCCGTACTGCTCGGCGCGATAGGCGGCGGCATCGTGGGCGTCGCAAGCGGTTGCTCTTCGCTGACGCCAAGCGACAAGACGCAGACGATGGGCGTGTATGCCTTCGGCATTCCCGGCATCGCCGTGATAACGCAGTCCCACCAGACCGCCGACAACGCCGGCAGCGACACGAACACCGCCGCGCAGTCGAACCCCGTAAGCGTCGAAACAAGGGTCAAGTAGGCGACAGCGCAAGCCCCATGATTGGCGGCAAAACGCCCCATGACCAAAACCAAAACACCCCATGAAGATTTCAAAACGCCCCATGTCCGAAAGGCATGGGCCGCATGACCAAAACAAAACGCCCCATGACGGTTTTCCCCTCCGTCACGG
>SUVZ01000095.1 GCA_015061765.1 Lentisphaerota bacterium | reverse complement strand
GGTTGCAGAGCTGAAGAAATGGATCGCCCGTGTGAAGCCGGAGCTTGACCGTGCGCTCAAGCTCATGTTCCACGAACATTCCGTGTGCGACCGTTTCGACGGCACGGGAAAGGTGCCGAAAGAAATTGCGCGTGAGATCGGTCTTGTAGGCGTCGCTAGGCGCGCTTCGGAAGAGTTCAACGGCGATGTAATGGCGCGTGCGCTGGTGCGGCGCGTAGAGATCAACGAAGCGCACGAGAAAATTGCGCGGATCCTTGACGGTGAAGTGCCGTCCAGAAACGAAACGGCGAAAGCCTCTGACGTTAAGGGCGGCTTCCGTGTTGTTGTCGCTACCGCTCCTGCGTGGCGCGGACCGCTTGTGCATGCCGCCGCGTTTTCACCGGAGGGGAAGATGCTCCGCTACAAGATCGTTGATCCGTCGGCGCACAACTGGCAGGGGCTTGCATGGGCGCTTCGCGGCGAGCAGATATCGAATTTCCCGATATGCAACAAGTCGTTCAACCTCTCGTACTGCGGGACAGACAGATAAGATAAGGAAGGTGTAATATGTTCAAGGCACTTGTTGCAAGATTGAAGGAAGGTTGCAGGACGGGGGCGTTCCCGCCTGCCGCCCCGAACCTGCCGCCGGATTTCAGGGGGCGTCCGGAGATAGACGCCGACACGACGGCTGAAGACGTGGAGACTATGAATGCGGTGTGTCCGGTTGCGGACACGCTTGCCTTCAGCGACGGAAAGGCGAGTCTCGATATGGGACGCTGTATCTTCTGCGGACGCTGCGCTGAGGTTTGCCCGAAGGTACGCTTCACGAAGGAGTACCGTCTTGGTGTATTTCATAGGGAGGATCTGGTCGTCCGTGCTGGAGGAGGGGAATATGTTCCGCCAGTGCAGACTGATCCCGAAGCGCTTGCACTCAAGGGTTCGCTCCATCTGCGCGAGGTTTCAGCCGGTGGCTGCGCCGCCTGCGAACTTGATGCGAACGTGCTTGGAACGCCGGCATGGGACATGGCGCGGTTCGGGATACGTTTCGCCGCCTCGCCCCGTCATGCGGACGCGATATATCTCACCGGACCGATCTCGGAGAACATGCAGCTTGCGCTCGACAAGACGTATGCCGCGGCACCCGATTCGAAGTTCCTGATCGCCGCAGGCGCTTGTGCAATTTCGGGGGGACTTTATCGCAAAGGCCGTCACCCTGTCGAACCCGCAATGTACATCCCCGGCTGTCCCCCGCATCCAGCAACAACGCTAGAGGCGCTGCTGCGCTTTACGGGCACTTGAGAGAGGTGCGTTGAGTATCGCTTTGCTGTTTTTTGATATAATATTTGGCAAATGAAACCGATAGCGACAGATACATACAACTTTGAGCAATTGATTGAAGATGGCTTCACCTATGTTGATAAGACTGCGGTGCTGTATCGACTTGTCAATAAATCCATTGGTAAGCAGTTCTTCTTGTCGCGTCCACGCCGCTTCGGCAAGTCGCTTCTGGTTTCGACCTTCAAGAGCCTCTTTGAAGGGAAGAGGAATCTGTTCAAGGGACTTGCAATTGATTCTCTCGATTTTGAGTGGAAGAAATATCCAGTTCTTCATCTTGATATGGGTTCGATGCAGGCTCCGACTGTAGCCGAATTCGAGGAGAAACTTCTCAATCAGTTGATGTCGCTTGCCAAAGAATTAGGCGTGGAAGTTGAAAAATCTTCAATATCGTCCATCGTCTTTACGCGCCTTTGCGAAGCTCTTGCCGCGAAATCGCCCCATAAGCAGTTCGTGATGCTGGTCGATGAATACGATAAGCCGCTTTTGGGTACGCTCAATACGCCAGAGGTTGTTGAATTTCGTGACGCGCTTAAATCGTTCTATTCTGTCATCAAGACGAAAGAAAGTTTGATGCGCTTTACCTTCATCACGGGAATTTCCAAGTTTTCCAAAGTCTCGATTTTTTCGGATCTCAACAATCTTATTGATATATCGATGAGCGCTCAGTTCGCTACGCTTCTTGGGTATACTCATGATGAAGTGAAAAAGTTTTTCCCGGATTGGATTGAAAAGCTTGCGGGAGCGCTTGGTGTTTCGTCTGATGAGGCGTTTGATGAAATTGTCAAATGGTATGATGGATATCGTTTTGAAGAAAATGCTGAACCGGTAATTAATCCGGTATCTCTTGGTTTGTGCCTGCGCGATTCTAAATTCAAGACGTATTGGTCCTCGACGGCGGTGCCGACATTTTTGGTGGATTTGCTGAAGAAGCGCCCAATCAACCTGCAGCTTGCCGGCATTGACGAGTCGACGCTTGATGCATACGAGCCGACGGCGCTCAATCCGGTTACACTTCTTTATCAGACGGGATATCTGACAATTTCAAGTTTCCGTCAGCGTGCCACGCAGCGTACATATTCGCTTGATTTTCCGAATATGGAAGTGCGCAATTCATTCAATACATCTCTTGCTCGCGGTTATGTGAATATCGACGAGAATCATTTGGGATCATTGCAGAACCGGTGTATTGATGCGCTGTATGATAATGAACTTGATATTTTCTTTGAAACGCTGAAAATCTTTTTCGCGAATATCCCTTACGACATTTCCGCCCGTGCGCCCGAAGAGACGTATCAGGCGATCTTCTGCGCGATTCTCTATTTCATCGGCGTTGGTGTGACGCCAGAGGTGCGTACGAACGAAGGGCGCATCGATGCGGTCATGGAGACGCCCGATCACGTGTACGTGATGGAGTTCAAACGCGACAAATCCGCCGCTGAAGCGTTGGAGCAGATCAAGGAAAAGAAGTATTACGAAAAGTTCCTCGGCTCTGGCAAGAAGATCACCCTTGTCGGCGTCAACTTCGATTCGGAGAAACGCACGATAGCCGAGTACGTGACTGAATGTGTAAATGTGCCTTTGAATAGGTGAAATATGAGACGGATCATTTTGCAAAAAGCTGAAAAAGCAAGTTTACGGGTTCAAATAGAGGCGTTCTGTCGAAAAATCTTTGTTGCTGTTGCATGGATGTTAATGCCGGTAATGTCATATGCGGATTTGCCGCATCCTACATATGCCTATCGGCTGCGGCGTATAGGATATGAGGTCTTGTCAGAGTCATCGGGCGTGTATGGTGAATATGGTCATGTAGTTGATTGGTTTATTATAGGTCCTGCCATGTGGATCGCAATTTTAGCATTGATGATAGGATTATGGTTATTGTTGATATTGCGTTTTTATGTCAATAAGACGATAAAAATGGTTTGGGGCAAAAAGAACGGAAAATCAATTGAAGGAAAAGTCCGCTTTCCTGCCACATTGAGAAAATGTATAGGTACGATGATGCTAATATCTATTGTCGGCATTGTGATATTGCCACTGTTCTCTGAACGTTTTAAAACCAGGCGTTGTATTGTGAGTGGACCAGGTTGGTATTATCCGGATGAATTGCCAGAGGAAGAAGAGCGTCGCATCGAAGCGAAGATATCCGAGGTTCTCCCGGCGGTGAGGAATGCTTTGAATGAAAATAAGGAATATGTGAATTCAGCGATAGAAGGATCGGGCGATACTTGGCAGGGGTTGGTAATAGAACATATATCAAAAGAGAAGGTGCTTCTTGATGTCATAAAATCACGGCCTGGTTTGCAAGAACAATGTAAAGGGATACCGATTGGATGGCTCGTGTATAGTGCATTTAAAACTTGCCCTCCTCCTAGTCCATTGGGATTTATATTTTGTAAAGAAGGATATGACGGAAGGTTTCAAAATTGGAAGGAATATTATAAGGCTTCGACGGAGCATTGGTCGCCGAGATACAAGGCTGAGATTATGAAGGATCTGACAAATAGGAATGTGCGGGCGGCGGAGGAAGAAAATAAAAACCATAAGGTGACGATAGGCAAAGGCACAGAATGATAATTTGTGACATCTATGGGTGATTGTCTTTGTAATGGTTCCGCTATTAACCATAATCCATCCTTTGGTTGACGCATGCTCGGTGAGTGTGCTGGTTTCGGGTGGGGTGACATGGGAGAAGGTTCTCTGTTACAATGCGATAGCGTTTGCCATGCAGTTTCCGCTTGGCATTTTCTTTGATGCATATCCTATGTTGGTACGCGGCGGCTTTGGCATATCGATAATATCGACGTTGATGGGGGTGGGAGCATGTGCATTTGAAATCGGAGGTTGCTTGTCATTGGTGTTTGCATGTCTCGGCAATGCGATGTTTCATCTGTGTGCCGGCAAGTCTGTGTTGGATGCTTCAGGCGGCAAGGGCGGTCCGGTCGGTCTTTTTATTTCCACGGGTGCAATCGGACTTTTTGTCGGGATGAAACTTGCGACGACCTATGCGCTGTGGTGTAGCGTCGGATTTGGCATTTCGCTTGCGGTGTTGGGATTTCTTGCATGGCGGAAAAATGCGTTTGCTGTTTCACGTCCGGTATTTCTTTCGGTTCGGAATATTGCCGGATGGGTGTTGCTGGGAGGTTTGTTCGCACTTGTCGTGTGGCGCAGCTGGACCGGTATGCTTGCTGGCGGCATGACGTCTTCAGCCAGTTTTCTCTTCGCGAGCGCAGGAGCGGTGGTTACATGGGCGGGAAAGGCGGTCGGCGGATATGTAGGCGATCGTTACGGTCGTTGGATGACGATTGTTGTGAGCGCCATCGGATCGGTCGCACTTTGTTTTGCGTTCAGTCCGCAACAGATGGTTGCATGGCTTGTGTTGTTGTTTGTGGCGCAGCTCGCTACGGGACCGGTATTGTCATTGATGTACGATCAAACCGGCAAGGCAGGCGGTACTTCGTTTGGGCTTAATTGTCTGGGGCTTTTTTGTGGGGGTGCATAATGGACGCATTTATAAAATTCATTGCTTGGGAATGGATAAATATCGCGCTGGAATACACCGCTTCCGCTTGGGTGGATATGCCGCGTTGGTGGCTTGCGGTTGTAGGCGTTAATCTTGTAACTCACCCGGTATTTTCGCTGCTGTTGGGTGTTTGCGGTCATGATACGGTTTTTATATTCGGTTGCGAAATTGCAATAGTCATTGTTGAGTGGGGGGCACTTGTTGCATGCTACGGTTTTAAGCACTGTCGTTTTCTTGCATTGGTTGCGATTGTAATGAATGCCGCCAGCCTTGCTACTGGATTTATAATGTGAAGGAGGATGAGTATGTCATGTAAAAAAGCAATGATATTTCTGGGTTTAGTTTTGATAGCTGTGTTGGATGTGCGCGGAGATGTAATCGTGCCTCCCGCATTACATCGAATGGGGTATGAAATTATTATCGCTACGTGTGCTTCTCTCGCGGCCGGTTGTGCGCTTCTTCGGTATAAGGCGACCGGGAACTGGCGTATGACGGGCGAATGGAAATGTACAGATTCGTTTAGTGTGAGCGAAATTGAAGAAATCAAGCAGAGGCTGGACACTGTTTCTGTTGCGTTGCGGACGGCGTTTCGTCGCGAATACGAGCGGTTTGACGGCCCGCTTGATGACGGATGGATGCAGGATGTGGTGTTTCGTGCGTTAGAATCCGATGCGATGTTGATGGAGCGATGCAAGGGTATCCCTGTTGAATTCCTTTTCGATGTGCTCTTAAAGGAAGTAGACAATGATCTTATTTCCAATCTTGTTGCCGTTATGCCGGAAGTTAGGCAAAGATTTAATGACATATATCGGAGTGGTGTGAAAGAATGGGCGGTAGATCTGGCATCATGGATGGTTAGACCTTTGATGGATGCAAGACCTAGATACATTGTAGAGCGTATTATTGATAAAAAGAAAGATGAATTCTGTCTTTCATGTTGCAGGAGACTCTTCCTTGATGATTTTGAGCTGGCGGCTAAATGCCGTGGTGTTGAGATTCTGGATTTGGCGGTTTGTCTTGCGAAGACGATTCGTGATAATGATTTTAGAATTTGGATAAGTAAATATAAACGCGTGAATGAAAAGAAAGATGAGATAGTCGATGTTCCGGTGGATTTCTCTCGCATAGAGATGGTTAGATGGTCTCGTTATGATGAACGTAAGCGCAGATCAGCTTCCCGTTGCATACGTGCTTTTGGGGAAGAATGTGCTGTTCAGAAGAACGATGAAGCAAAGTCAAAGCGTGTGCAGTGGAAATCCTTTATAGGCTATGTCGAGAAAAAAGTGGAGTGAACGTGGTGTTCCTTTCCCTTTGGCAGGTGAACTTTTCGCTTTTCACTTTCACCTAACAACTTCTTAATCTTCCGTGTATTCCGTGGTTCAAACCGCGCTTAACATATTGCCCTTGCCACTAAATCTAATTAGTGGAAAATCTGACCTGCTTTATATTATCAATTGTGGGATGAGGGAATGGCGATGCGTTCGCCGCAGAGCACACGCGTTTCGAGGCCATTCGTAGAGTTGCGGACGATGTCGTCGTCGAACCTGAGCGCACCGGCCTTAGTGATGAGAATCACCGTGGAGCCGCCAAACTTGAAGTAGCCTTTCTCGTCGCCTTTCGCGTGTTCTTCTCCGGTGTACGTCTGGACGATGGTTCCCACGCCGAACGCTCCGACATCCACAAGCCAGTAGCGGCCGAAATCGGCGTCGCACGCGAGAATCTGCCGTTCGTTGTCGGCATAAATGTCGGGGCGGCGGACGAGCGCTATCGGATTGACGGAATGGTATTCTCCCGGAACGATGCGGACGCTTTCAGGAGTACGACACGCGTAGGGGAAGTGGAAACGGTGGTAGTCGACGGGAGCGAGACGAATAACAGCGATGTCGTACGCGCCGGGCGGCGCATTGTCGTCGAACACCTTGCGGAGGCTGCGCGTCGCGCCCTTGAGCGGAAACGGAGTGTCGGCATCGGCATTGAGGTAGAGCATGAGCCGTCCGTCCGCAGGGCTGACCACTCCGTCGCCGACCGGACGGGCGCCGGGCTTCAGCCTGCGGGTGAAGAAGTCGTTGAACGATCTGTAGCTTGAAATCGGGAGTTCCGCTTCTTCTGCGCTGCATCCGGGGATTGCCGCCAGCGTCGCGATCGACTTGCGCGATCGTGGGGAGTCGTAATGCCATCCCATTATGGCGGATATGGCTTTCGATCCGAAAAGGACTGGCCACAACGTCCTTCCGAGAAGGGTTTCGTAAGCGAAGCGCAATGCGCCGTCACCCATGACTGTTTCGGTGACTTTCTCTCCTGTGCGGCGGTCGATGTACTCTACTGGTTTCATGCCGCAATTATACCATATCCAGTATCGATAGGATAAAACTGCAGCAGCGAAACTACAGCAATGTCATTTAATGGTTGAAAAAAAAAATGATTTAGGTAATATACACTCCTGTTCTTGGGAATAGGAGGTTTAAATGGTAAAGACAAAGACATCTCTTTCCGCAATTGGCTTTTGCGGTGCAATGCTTTTCGGTTTCGCTGTTCATGCGGCTGATACGTGGTTTGTGAAGGCTGCAAACTTCGGAAAGGAAGGACTGGACGGTCGTACCGAGGAGACTGCATGGGGTACGCTTCAGGACGCGCACGACAACGCCGCCGCTGGAGATACCGTCAAGGTTCTTGAAGGCATTTACGACAAAGGCGAGAACTATTGTTCGTACAGCAAGCGCACTAACCGTCTGGTTGTGGCGAAGAAACTCTTTTTCGAGGCGGTGGGGTCTCGTGACAATACTCATATTGTGGGAAAGCTTTCAACCGTAAAGACTGATGGAACTGCAAGTGCTGATGGACGCGGCGCTGACGGAATGCGGTGTGTGAGTGTTGTCGAGAAAGGATGGGGGAGTACTTTTACAGGCTTTACATTTCGCGATGGATCGACGAGCGATGACGGAAGCGATCCAAAAGGCAATGACGGAAAAAGCGAGGCAGGCGGAGGTGCAATTACTGTTGCGGGCGGTAGTTTAACCTCCTTGGGAACGTATTTCATTGATTGCGTCATTTCAAATTGCGTAGGAACCTGGGGCGCTGCGATGCGAGGTGGAACTGGCATCCGCTGCTTCATAGTCAACAACAGTGGTTCTTCCTTTGGTGGTGTGTGTTGTACGGTTGGTCTTTGGAACTCTGTGGTTGTAGGCGTAAAACAGCTGTCAAGTGACCGTCCGGCTTGCGGAAATGAATGCACTATCGTGAACAGCACGATTGCTGCGACGAGTTCCAGAGGCTACAACAGATTCGGCCGCTGCTACAATACGCTTTTTACTTCATGTGGTGATACTGCCATGGGGTTGCTCGCCAACGCGAAGCCCTCATACTATAGTTGCACGAACACAGCAACAGGTGTGTTCTCTCCTGCAACGTGGGATTTCCGCCCAGTAGCAGGAATGGAGGCGCACAACAACGGCAAAACCTCATATGTCACCGATATCCTTACGCTTCCGGAGGGTATTGAGATGAAGGATTTCAACGGCAATCCGATAGACCTTACCAAAGAAACCTGCGACATCGGAGCTGTGCAGGGCGCAGTTGAGAATGCCTCAGGCGCGGTGGTGCTTCCGCTCGGTACATTGGTTGATGGCGTTCCGATCCCGCTCTATAAGACCACATATGCGCGTACGGAAGAATGGCCGAATACCCTTGTCCTCAAGCCCACTATCGAGAAGTTCTTCAGTTACGAGGTGACGGGAGACCGTTGCGGCGGACCGACGCGGAGATTTTTGCAGCTTGACGGTACGCATCACATGCTGCCCCCTCCGTTCGTCAACCAGACCATCACTCTTGCAAACAAAACATACTTGCATGAATACTGGTGCAGTCCGGATGCAGATGCTTCCGTTGCTACGGGAACTCAGGAAAAGCCTTTTCGTGCTGTTCAGGATGCAATCGTAGTGGCTACGAATGCGATGGTCGCTAATTTAGGACCGGCAGTTGTGAATCTTCTTCCCGGTGAATATCGTGAAGGCGGAGCTTTTGACCGCAATCACAACAACAGAATTGTGGTTCCGAGCGGAAAGGCGTTCCTGATTCGTTCAACGGAAGGAGCGGCGCGCACCATAGTATATGGACAGGCCGATCCGAACCCGGTGGACGAGTGCTATGCCGGATGCGGCCCCAATGCGATGAGATGCGCTTCGATGTCGGGAGATACGGTCAGTGCACTGCAGGGCATTACCTTTGCCGACGGGCACTCCAATTTCGCTTCTTCAACCAGTGATGCGGTGTCAGATCAGTGCGGCGGAATATTTGCAAACAATCAGCAGGTACTCGACTGCGTAGTGACCAATTGCACCGCAGTAAGAGGTGCATGCGGCTATTATGGTCAGTTCAACCGGTGCCGCTTTTATGATAGCGTATCCTATTCCTCATGTTTCCGTTACGGAAAGATGTCTGCATGCTATGTGGATCCCAGCTGCCGCAACGGTAGTAAGCCTGCGGGTGTCGCGTTTTCGCTTATTACAGTCATAGGCAGTGGTATGGATGCTGTTATGTGCACGGCGCCGGTGGGTTACACTCAGGCAGACTGCGCATACAGCACCATGTTCGGTAGTCAAAAAGTCAACAACGTTGTCCAGTGGGGATCGGTATTCCGCTCTGCAACAGGCTATTCGGATGGGGCTAAAGGCTATGCCGTTCAGGATCCCAGGTACGTTGATTTTGAGAACAACGATCTGCGCTTGATGACTGGCACACCAGCGCTTGAAGCATCTGCGGAGGCAATTGGCGAGCGCGGCTCTGAATCATGGGGCAAGTGGGCGTCGAACATAACCAGCTGTGTGCAGAGCGACGTGAATGGTGCAAGGCTTAAGGTTGTTGACGGCAAACTCATGCCTGGCTGTTTCCATGAGACTGTTGACGGGGTGTACATAGCTAATCCAAAGAATGGTGGAGTTTCGATTGGTGAGGCTTCCTATGGGAAGGTGGTGAAAACCGATGAACTTCCAGTAACCATTGAGATGGTGGATGGAACTCGTCCATGCATCGGTTTTGCTGTGAACGGCGTCACGAACAGGTTTGACGATGCGCAAGACCTTAAGATCACATTCTCCGCTGCTGATGTTGCTACGGCTGGTGGCGGAATCTTCGCTGAGGCCATCTATACGAAGGACTGGTATGCCGACCCTAACGGCAATGACGCAAACTTCGGATTTACTCCAAGGAGCGCCAAGAAGACGCTTGCCGCCGCAATGGCGAAAACTCAGGAGGGCGATACCGTCCATGCGGCTGAAGGTCGCTATGAGGAAGGATTTGGCGCAGAGAAATCCTCAGATAACCACCCGGAATCCCGTGTGTACATTCCGAAAGGGCGCACTTTGGTTGCCGATGGTGATGTGAGCCGCACGTTCATCGTGGGCAAGCGCGGCACGGATGAATACACCGATGAGCTGGGTTGTGGTTCCAACTCTGTACGTTGCGTTTACATGATGAAGAACACTCTCCTGAAAGGATTCACACTTATTGATGGACATGCATTCCCCGTAAATAACGGATCGGGAGACTACGGTGAACCCTTTAATGGTGGAGCAATATATGGAACTGCGGGAGGACGCGATTCTGCCATCGTCCTTGATTGCGTGATATCAAACTGCGCCGCCTACAACTATGCGGCAGGGCGAGAGGTTTCCTTTGTGAACTGCCTCATCACTGCGAACAAGGCGAAGCGCGGCATCACTTCGGAATGCTATCATTTCGGCTGTGTGATTGACGGAAACTATGCTAATACGGCTGCGCTTCACATGCATACGAGAGTTGTGGATACAACCATCGGTCCCAACGCATTCAAACTGGATGGATCCGCCGGTATTGCGCTTGGTGGCAAGTCGACGGACGCCGCTCACATCGTCAATAGCCTGATTCTCGGGAAGTGCAACACGGGCGAACTGAAGAAGACCGTCTCGAACTGTGTGTTTGCCGCCGGCATGGGTACAACGGTATCCATAACTAACAATTCCTGGAACTGCCGTTTCGCGAATGCGGATGAATTGATGGTGGATGAGAATTTGCGTCCGATAGCAGGCAGGAATGTGGCTTGCGACATTGCAGATCCGCTGGCGGGCGACAGCTTGGATGAAAGGCTGATGGATATTTACATGTCGCTGCGCTCGCGTGCGAACAACGGCAACCGGCTTGACGCCGGTGCGCTTGAGGCCGACTGGCGCGGACGCTATGCCGAGGATGTTGGTGGATACAGGTTCTCGGTTTCCGCCGCCGACAA
>SUVZ01000094.1 GCA_015061765.1 Lentisphaerota bacterium | reverse complement strand
CCTATTGTCGACATGACGCACATTGGTTCTCCGGGAGCTCGTCCTTGCCCGTGCCCTGTACAATCTTGGTGACGAGGAAGGTCTTGCACGGCGCACATTGCGTGCATATATGCGTGATTACCGTCGTGCCTATGCGAATCACGCCAAAATGGTTCTGGCTCAAGAAGAGGTTCCGAATGGTTAGTCCGGCTCAATTCGGAGGATGCTGGAGGATCCCGGGACCTTTTCTGTCGGGAAACTGCCGCCGTTCTCCAAAAGGCTGGAATGTTGGGAGCTTACCTTGGATTCAGCGCATCGCGGAGTGGGATGGGACAACAGCTGGAACGCTCAACCCATGGAGAAGCACCGATTGATGCCAGCATCAGGCTCATTCAAGTGGGTCGTTCGTATCCGATTTTCGGCATGGCACGTCCGTCCGGAATTTGCTATAATACGCATCGACAGCTTAAAATTTTAGCGTTCGACGCTTTGATTGGTCCAAGAGAAACCTGGAAAGTTCACTTGCACGGACCGACGAAGAGACGAATGCGCCCGACTGGGCGCATTGTCTTTCGTGTATCTGACAGGGCTTTTCCAGGGTCTCTCTTGAAACACGGGAGAGACTGCGCCCTCTTTCTTTCTCCGTGAACGGAACAGGGCACGAAGGAGAAACTGGACGGTGCGAGGCGGCTTAGAACAGCTGGCTCAGAAAGGATTGCGCGGAAACCGCGACAGGTTCGCGGTAGGCGAACGCATCGACTGCCGAGTACGGCAGATCGCGAACGACCTGAAAGGCATGCGCGGCTCCAGTCGCCTTCTGCTCATAGGACGATATGGCAAAAACACCGCCGCGATGCAATACCAAACTGACTGACTGGTCAGAATGGCAAATAAGACCTGCATGTTCTCGATTCGTGGGTGCGAACCGGACTGAATGGTCAATTAGCGCGTAGCGCATAACAAAGGAGATACAGCAATGAAGATGATGGTTTATCCGAATGTCAAGGATACGGTAGAGGTTCCGGAGGGAACGCCAAGCGGGACTCTGTTCGTCTGAGTGGATAAGACTTTCGGCAAGGGGATTGTTGACAACATGACAAAGAAACCTGTGTCGATAGAAGACTGTGCACGTGGGTACTGGACGCGAGCGAATCTTGCCGCTGCCCATGCCGATCAATGCGATTGGCTCATGGCAAGACTGCATGGCAGAATCGAAGGTGTGTGGAAAATCGACCGCAAAAAAGGATGGATGGACCCGTCTGTCACGCCCAAAAAGACACGGCCGAGCGACAGGCCGAAAGATCATCCGCGTGCCGGATGCGAGTTGATACCTGATGAAGAAATGGCCCAAAAGTTCATCGGACGCAACGTGCATCTTGGACGGTGCCCCAATACGTTGAGAGGCTATTTTGAAGTGTGACCGTGCGGTTTCGCATAAGAGGGCCGAGACTCATGGGTAGGCACCATGTTCAGAGGATTTTGAAATGCGTATTCAGTTGAACAAGAAAAAGACAAGAAAGGACAGAGGATGAAATATGGCATCATATCGTTTTTTGCGGGCATGCTTGCCCTGTCGGAGGCATTCGCCGCTACGCCGACAATCTCCAACGTGACGGCGAAGCAGCGGTATCCGTGGAACGGGCTGGTCGATATAGACTTTACCGTCACGGGACTCGACGTGGCGGTGACTGAAATCGACGGAGCGACCAACGGCCTTGCGTTTGCCGTGACCGCCGTGATGCCAGACGGCAGCACGAACAGACTTTCTCACATCCGGGTCGCGAGAAGGACGGCCGGCGGCGACTACCGCATCGTCTGGGACGCACGCGCCGACCTCGGAGAGGTGCGCGTCACCAATCTTGTCGCAAACGTGGCGATTGTCGAGTCACACAAGGGAATCCAGCTATGGGAAGGCGGACCATACTGGGCCGAAATGAACATCGGCGCGGAAAAGCCCGAAGACTACGGCTACTACTTCTGGTGGGGCGACACGGTGGGTTACAAACGTGAAAACAACGCATGGGTCGCGACAGACGGTTCAAACACCAATTTCATGTTTAGCAGTAACAATACGCCCACCTACAATAAGGACAAATCTGCGCTTCTCGCGGCGGGCTACATCGACTCGACGGGCAACCTCGTGGCGGCGCACGACGCGGCGCACGAACATTGGGGCGGAAGTTGGCGCCTGCCGACGTACGCGGAGTCCTACGCCCTTGTCAACAACTGCACGACCACATTGACGACTCGAAACGGCGTATACGGGCGACTCGTCACGGGCAAGGGCGCATACGCGAACAGGAGCATCTTCCTTCCTGCGGCCGGCCGCGGCTCCGACTCGGACTCGAGATTCGTTGGCGCCGGCTCGTGGGGCGCATACTGGACCTCTTTGTCGTATGCGTTTGATACCGAAGCGTGGAGCCTCCTCTTCGATTCGGGCGACATCTACCAGTACGGCATCAGCCGCAGCTGCGGACAGCCCGTGCGTCCTGTCCGAGGATTTGCCGAATAGCGCGTGAATTGCGCGCATATCCGATTCATTCACTTCATTCCGATTCATTTTCACGATGAGCCAAACTGCACATAACGAATCGCCCCTGTCGGCTCTGTCGAGACTGAAGGTCGACTTGTCGTCCGACGAGTTCCGTGTGTTTGAACGGCGCCGGACATCGTTCAACGTGTTCAAGGCGCTGAGGATCGGCGATCTTGAGATCCGGCACAGCAACACGCTCGCATGGCTGATGGATCCGCGTGAAAAGCATGGCCTGAACGGTCGATTTCTGAAAGACTTGATGGCGAAGATCCGGACATCGAATCCGAGGCGCTACAAATGCCTTTCACGACTGGGCGACAAGGATTTCTCGTCATGCACCATTCTGCGCGAGGAAGAGAACAGGGACATCCAGATCGAGTTCCCTGCCGCAAAGGTCGTTCTTGTCATAGAAAACAAATGGAACGCGGACGAGGCTGAAGGCAAGACGAATGACGACGGGCAGCTCCAGAAATACAGGAAAGCGGTCGATTCTCAGTTTGGCGACGGTTGGCAAAAGATCTTCATATTCCTGACGCCGGAAGGAAGACTGCCTTGCAAAAAGAACAGGCAAACGTGGGGAGTTCTGGGATATGGCGCGATAAGAGAAGTGCTGGACAAACTGCTGAAGGAATATCCCGCCGGCAGAAATCCCACCGTAAAGGATTTCATCGAACACTACAAATTGATCATAGAAGAAAGGATCGGACGCATGGACTCGGAAGAGGAAAGGCTGTGCGAGGAAATCTACGCAAAACACCATGAGGCGCTGCGAATTGTAATGAAGCATCACGACGCGATCAAGGATAGACTGGTTGCCAAGCTGAGAAAAGGAATCCCGGAGAAGAACAGAAAAGGCAGGCTGACATGCAGTCATGACAGAAGCGATTCATGGATACAGTACAACAGCCGTTTTCCAGAGACCAAGACGGATTCCTTCCATTACGAAATTGCAATTCCAGAAGGAGACGATTGCTTTCGGCTGTTCGTCCATGTCGAAAACGGAACCGATAAGGCTATTCAGGAGAATCTACGCAAAGCCATCCGAGACGAGGCAGAGAAAACACCTGGCATGAAATCGTGCAAAAATGGCGCAGAGGCTGAAAAGGTGCCTTGGGTGAATCGCTCATTTGAAGAAGTGTATTCCGAGATATGCCGAGGAATGGAGCGGTTGTACGACACCTTCGAGCCGATTGTCGCGAAGTATGAGACGTCGGGCGACAAGTCCCCGAATAGCCGTTGAAATGGAGAGGAGAAAGGAAATGCGCAGATTGTTTGTCGCTGGAATTGGTGCGGTACTTGTTTCCGGTGCGGCGCTTGGAGGCACGATATGCTCGTCGGCGTCGGTTCCGTTCGATATTGACACAGGTGTGCCGCTGGTCGATTCGCTGTCGATACCGTACGATGCGTCGTGGATTGGCGGCGATGCGAACGCGACGGTGGTGATTTCCGACAACGGCACGGAGGTCAAGCGGGCGACGGGTACGGGAGTGTTCACGCTTTCCGGCATCGGGCGGCATGAACTCACCTACACAACCTACATCGGCGGCGTTCTGCAGGACGAGGTCTATACGAACACGGTCTATGTGCAGTGGAAATACGAAGTCAAGGACGGCGGTGCAATCATAATCGAGACGACGCAGACGTCCGGCTCCGTCACGATTCCCGCCGAAATCGATGGTTATCCCGTGACGGGCATTGCGAGCGACGTGTTCAAGGATTGCACCGGGATTACGAGCGTTGTGATTCCGGAGAGCGTGGAAGCCATTGCCGAAAACGCTTTTGCCGGATGCACGGGCATCCGACAACTTTCACTTCCGTTGATGGTTAAGATAGGTGGTGGCCAATGTGGCTTGGTGCAGGCTAAGTTCAATGAGAGCGACGATTTCACTTCGTCGATTCTCGATTCGGATACGTGCGCCAACGTGTCGGGGGTCTTGATGGGATACGCCTACGACACTTCGTCGGCAACGCAGACGTTCACCGACCCCGTGTATGGCGGCAGCTTCAAATGGAATGGCAGCTACACGACGTTCGGCTATCTTGGATTGATGTACATGGAGGCAGGGCGGACATACGTTTTCGGCAAGTACTTCGACGATTCCGTCTATGTCAAGATTGACGGCACACAGGTTCTCAGGAACACGAACCACGAGACATTCGCCACGGGAAGCTATGTGCCCGGCTGGACGGGGTGGCACGAAATCGAAGTACGGGTCGCCGACGGTACGGGATACAAGGGGCCCAAGGGCGCGCAAAGCGGCTATACGTCCTATTGGAGCGCTACGATGGGCGTCGGCTGGCGCGACGACGGCGTAACCGCCGCCTTGCCGGAATCTGGATGGCGCCGGCTGATGGATCCCGGCGACGGGTCTTTGCTCCGGTTGCCAGGTTCAAGCCAGTCTGTGCTTCGACTGAATCTTCTCATACCTGATTCCTACGCGAATCTCCAATCCGTGACGCTGACGGGGGTAACAACAGAGATTCCCGCCCATGCATTTGAAGGTTGTGCCGCGCTGACGGCAATCGAGATTCCTTCGACGGTGACGAATATCGGTGCTTCGGCGTTCAAGGATTGCGCGGAACTCACGGACATCGAGATTCCAGCAAGCGTAGGATCCATCGGCGAGAATGCGTTTTCGGGATGCGCATCATTGACTGAACTGACGATTCCGGCCAGCGTCACGAACATTGCGGCCGGGGCGTTCGCGAACTGTCCGGAAATGGTTGGCGTAACGCTTCCGACCGCTCTGCTTGAGTCAGATTACCTCGTCACGCCTCCGTACGCAACGCTTGTGCCGAACTCATGGATAAAGACCGGCGCGGATGCTGACGGAACCGTGGAATACCGGTCGAACGCCATTGGACACAACCAGTCAACGGCCATGTCGATGACAATTTCCGGACCGCGCGAGTTGACGTTCGGCTGGAAGGTGTCGAGCGAGAGCGGCTACGATTTACTGTGGTGGAGCCTCGACGGTGTACAGAAAGAGAGTATCAGCGGAACGGGCGGTGGCTTGCGGGAGGTGACAACAACCATCCCCGAGGGCGAACACACGATCGTCTGGACCTATTCCAAGGACGGAAGCGCGAGTAACGGCGATGATTGCGGATGGGTGCGCGTCAACGTATCGCAGCCTCGCCTTGTGCAGACGGGCGGGATGACTTTGCAAGACATCTTCCCTGACGATTGCCAGAACCTGCGATCTGTGACGTTGACAGGACCGATGACGGAAATGACCACCAACACGTTCGCGGGATGCACTTCCCTGACGAATGTGACGATCCCCAGAGGCGTTACGCGAATCGCGCCGGGCACGTTCGACGATTGCACGGCGCTCGAGTCCATCGACCTGCCCGGCGGCCTGACGGACTGGGGACTTGCGTCCCTTCCCCCCGCCATGCGCGAGGAGTATGCGTATGATGCGAACGGCCTCATGATCGTCGACGGCTGGCTGCTGGACTGCCGCGACAGGACCCTTTCGGCTTTGGCAGTGCCGGAGGGCGTAATAGGAATCGGGAACTACGCGCTTGCCCGGATGGTCAATCTCCAAACGGTGTCGCTGCCGGGCACGCTCCGGCACATCGCCGACAGCGCGTTCCGGGAAGACACCTATCTCGACGACGTCACGCTGCCGGCTGGTCTCGAGACGATCGCCCCGTATGCCTTCGCCGATTGCTCGTACCTGCAGAACCTTTCTCCGGTGACGGCCGTGAAGTCTGTCGGCGCGGGCGCGTTCTCCGGTTGCTCGCAGCTTTCGGGCATCGTGTTCGGCGAAGGGCTTGGGGAGATAGGCCCAAGCGCCTTCGAGGGCTGCTGGCGCATGCTTTCGGCCGTGCTGCCGCTTTCAGTGACGAACGTATCCGCCACGGCGTTCAACGGCTGCACCGGCCTCACGGGCGTGACGGTGCCGACGCACTCCGGCATGATGTCGGAATGGTTCGCCTCGTCGTACACGGAGATAAGGGACGTCATCGTGACTGGCGGCGAGACGGAGGTCTGCGAAGGGATGTTCGCCGGGTGCGCAAATCTCGCCGCGGTGTCGCTGCCAGAGGGAATTGCGGTCATTTCAGACCGCGCGTTCAAAGGTTGCGGTTCATTGACTGAAATAACCCTGCCATCGACCTGCGAGGCATTGGGCGAAGAGGCTTTCTTGGGCTGTACTTCGCTTTCTTCGGCGGTATTGCCGGAATCCGTGACACGAATCGGTGCGGCGGCGTTCTCGGGATGTTCGGCGCTGGAGACGTTGACGCTTTCACGCGGATTGGGCGAGATTCCCGATGAAGCCTTCTCGGGCTGCTGGTCGCTTTCTTCGCTGGTGGTGCCTGCCGCCGTGACGAACCTCGGCACGCGCATCGTGTCCTCGGGCATGACGGCCGTGTACTTTCTCGGCAACGCCCCGGCATGCGCGGAAGGAGTCTATTACGACGCCGACTCGGAGCTGACGAGCTACGTGGTGCAGGGGACGTTTGGCTGGGACGGTTGGCCGACGTCGCGCGACATTCCACAGACATGGAACGACCGCGCCATCACGACCTGGGAGGCCAACCGCTTCGACGTCACGTTCGTCGCGGCGGGAGGGGCGTTTCCGGGCACGGGCGCGTCATCGTGCGTCTGCGCGCAGGTGACGGGAACGGGATACGCGCTGCCGTCTTCCGAGCCGGCGCGGGCGGGCTATACGTTCGGGGGATGGTGGACTGAAAAATTTGGCGGGGCGCGCATCACTTCGTCCACGCGCGTGACGCTGACCAAGGCGCATGCGCTCTACGCCCGCTGGACGGCAGACCGCCCGGTGACCGTGCGCTTCAATGCGGCGGGCGGGTCTGTACTGCCGTCGATGGGCGAATATGCGGCTGGAGCAGAGTACGGGGTGTTGCCGGTCCCGTCCCGCGAACACTACGAGTTTGCGGGCTGGTACACGGAGGCAACGGGAGGCGAAAAGATCTTGGAAACGTCCGTAGTGCAAGACGCCGACCATGAACTGTTCGCGCGCTGGACGGCACGCTGGTACGCCGTGCGGTTCAACGCCAACGGCGGCACGGGGCAGATGGACGACCAGCTGTTCACGATCGGCGTGGAGCAGGGGCTGGCCGCCAATGCGTTCACGCGAGCGGGCTATGCGTTCGGCGGCTGGGGAACCACGCCCGGCGGCGTCGTGGTCTATTCCGACGGCGAGACGGTTTCCGGCCTGACGGCCGCAGCGGAGACCACGGTGGAGCTTTACGCGGTCTGGCAGGCGAAGACAGTTGCCGCGCCCGTGGTTTCCCCACCCGACGGCACGTATTTCACGGACGATTCCTGCACGGTTACGCTCTCCTGCGCAACACCGGGGGCAACGATCTACTATTCGCCCAAGGGCGCCACGCCGCGAACCACAAGCGCCTATCAGTACACGGGGCCGTTCACCATCGCGGACACGGCCACCATCAAGGCCGTCGCAGTCCTGGACGGCGTGAAGAGCGAGTACGTGACAGCGACGATCACCAAGCGGGCGCTGACGCTGGCAGAGGCGGCGGGCGCTCCGGGCCTGGCGTTCACGACGGGCGGTGACGCCGAATGGACGCCGGAGATCGACGCGACCTCTCCGGACGGATATTCCGCACAGAGCGGGACTATTGGCGATGCCGTAGGCGCACCCTATGCCACGTCGTGGCTGCAGACTGTCGTCAGCGGCGCCGGAACCATTTCGTTCCGGTGGAAAGTCGTTTGCGAATGGGACGATTCTGGCGACATGTCATGGGATCGCGCGGTATTCTTCACCAATGGCGTTGAAGCGGCGCGCATGGATGGCACGAGCGGATGGAAAGAAATCAGCTTTACCTTTGCGGATGCAGGGTCGCACGCACTACGGTGGCAGTTCCAGAAGGACGATTACAACGAAGAGGAGTTCGCAGACCATGCCTGGGTAAGCGGTATCGTATGGACGCCAAGAGGTGAAAGCCCGACCGAACCGATTCCGCCATTGCCGACGACTGCGACAGATTCCGAGGTCGCTGCCGCGCTGGCTGGCTCTGGCGACGCGAACCTTCTGGCGGCCGTGACAACCGCCGCGCAATATGCAGCCTACCGCACATGGGCGTTGTCAGTGACAAACGACGTTCTCTCGGCGCAGAATGTCAAGGATTCCGCACACACATGGCTGTCGTATGCGTTGGGCGCGGATCGGCTTGTCACGAAGGAATTGGCGAACGGGGATGTGAAGATCGAATCGTTTTCGTCCGTACCCAGAGCCGACGGGTTCAGATTCGAGGTAAGCATCCAAGGCGTGAACATAGGAGGCGGTTTCGTCGAAGCGGAAACGCTCAAGGCGAACATGGGGACGGTTTTTGGAGTGGAAGGTTCGGCCACGCTTCGTCCGGCGGCATTCTCGTCCGACGGCATCGACATAACGTTTGACGTGCCGCAGAACGGCAAGGCGCGATTCACAGCGACGCCGCCGTCCAGCGCGGGCGACACTTACTTTATGCGCGTAAAGGTGAAGTAGTGGTTTGTTGCGGCGCTTATCGAGGTCGCGAAAGTGGTTCGGCGATGGGCGTCAAGAACGTCAAAACCTATCGACGCAATAAAAAAGTCGACGAACAGTGGGCTTGCCGTCGTCGAGTCAGTCGTTGGCGGCAAGCCCGACAACACGCCGATGGTGTTCTAGTACCGCAAGGAAGGCGGAAAGTGGAAGTCGGTCAAGTGACTACTCTCGCAATGCGCCTATCGGACAGACGGTGATGCCGTCGTCCGTCCGATAGGCGAAATCCCCGACCGCCGTCAAGACCATCTTGAACAACGGCGGTTTCATGCGGTCGGTGTCAATCTTGCCGGCGAGCTTCTGGAGCGTCTTGACGCCGCGGCCAATCAGTTCGTCGCCGCCAAGTTTTATCTCAACAAGGCCGTAATTCCCGTCCTCGTCCGACACGATGTTTCAGGATTAAAAATAGGTACTTGCGTTGGCGAACGGTATTTGGTACAATATGCGAACATTTTTTTAGAAGGAGAAAGAAATCATGAGTCAGCATCGCAGTCTTAGAGGTTCCAGCAAGATCACGTCGAAGCGCAACGTTCTGAAGCGTTTCGAGCGTGTCAATCTGCTTCAGAAGCGTGGCGAGTGGAAGGAAGACAGCCGCGGCCTCGGTCTCAAGAAGACCAAGCCTGAAGCATAAGACGTATTCCAGTACGCCTTGGATACGGGAGTTTCCGCCTTGTAGGGTGGAGACTCCTTTGCTTTTTATGTCTCGGTTCATTATTGTCACATCAAGATGCCTCGGTTTAGAAATGTGGCAAACTCCTTTCGTTAACAGGCTTTGCATAAAAGCATTTTTCTGCAATGGGGATAGTTTAGGTATTTGGCTAAGCGCGTAAAATTGACCCGGGAAATGGTCATGTGGTATACTGCTCCTGACTTTTAAGAAAATTGCAATATACTGAAATGAACCGCATATTGAAGAATACGTTTACCGTCGGGGCGTTCACCGCGCTGTCGAGGGTTCTGGGGTTGGTCCGTGAGATGCTCCAGAGCCGCTTCATCGGCGCTGGCGTGGAACAGAGCGCGTTCACGCTTGCGTTCGCTCTTCCAAATATGGCGCGTAAGCTTTTCGGAGAAGGGGCTCTGACCGCCGCATTCGTTCCTGTATTCAAGGGTGAAGTCGAGGCGCAGGCGATGGATAGCGCCCGTCGCCTTGCCAGATCAGTAATGACGATGGCGATGCTGATGCTGGTGTCGATTGTCGCAGTCGTCTTGCTCGGGTTGGAGACGGTCGTCCATTTCAGGTTTGATTTTGAACTTTCGGACCGGGCGTTGCTCACCATCCGCCTTGTAAAGACGCTCATTCCGTATATGATCTTCATATGCGGGGCGGCGTTTGGCATGGGCGTCTTGAATGCAATGGGGCGCTTCAAGGCGTCAAGTGCGATGCCGTGTCTCCTGAATGTGTTCTGGATAGGAATCCTCCTTTGGATATGCTTCCATCCCGAACTGAAGCTCGATCAGCGAATCCACCGTGTTGCGATGGCAATTCTCGTGGCAGGTGCGTTTCAGATGGCGTTCATGCTGTGGCGCATGCACTGTGCCGGGATTACGCCAGGGATTTCATTCAAAGGATGGAAGGATGAAAAGGTCCGCCTTGTATGGAGAAATACGGCAATTGCAGCGATGGGAGCAGGGGCGGTTCAGATAAACTACATGCTCGATCAGGTGCTGGGACAGCTCGCCGCGCCTTGGGCGGCAGGTGTTATCGGATATGCGGAGCGCCTCATGGATCTGCCATTGGGAGTAATCGGAGTCGCGTTCGGGACGGTTCTTTTGCCGACTTTCGCAGGTTTCTTCTCCAAAGGCGACGTGGAGGGGGCAAGGGAGGCTTTTGTATCATCGTCTAAGCAGATGCTTTTCGTAATGGTGCCAGCTGCCGTTGGACTTGGCGTGTTGGCATCCGAGGTGACGGCGGTTATCTATCGCGGCGGCGCATTTGACGATGTTGCGGTGATGCGCGTATCGCGCGCGGTTGCCGTATATGCCGTCGGGCTTGGCTTCTTCGGACTCCAGAAGTCTCTCGTACCATGGTTTCAGGCGCAGAACGATATGAAAACGCCTCTCAGGGTGTCGGT
>SUVZ01000093.1 GCA_015061765.1 Lentisphaerota bacterium | reverse complement strand
CTGTCTGGCGGCGGATGCGATCGAGAAGGCCAACAGTGGCCATCCCGGCGCGCCCATGGGAATGGCTGATCTCGCAGTCTCCCTCTGGCTCAAGTTCCTCAATTTCGACCCCAAGGACGTCAACTGGGCGGCTCGTGACCGCCTGGTGTTCTCCGGCGGACATGCCTCCATGCTCGTCTATTCGCTTTTCCATCTGGCGGACGTGAAAGGCTGCGAGATGGATCAGGTCAAGGCCTTCCGCCAGTTCGGCTCACGCTGTGCAGGTCATCCCGAGCGTGGCGTCATGCCCGGCGTCGAGGTCACGACCGGTCCTCTGGGACAGGGCATCGCCATGGGTGTCGGTCTCGCGCTGGCTTCCCGCAAAAGCGGAGACAAGAACCATACGTGGGTGTTCTGCGGCGACGGCGATCTCGAGGAGGGCATTTCGCACGAGGCGTGCTCGTTCGCGGGCAATCTCAAGCTCGGCGGCCTTACCCTGATCTACGACTCGAACGGCATTACGATCGAAGGCTCAACCGCGCTTTCGATGGCTGATGACACGAAGAAGCGCTTCGAGAGCTACGGCTGGAAGGTGCTGGAGTGCGATGGACACGATTTCACGCAGATCGACCGCGTATACCGCCGCGCCCTCAAGATCACCGACGTCCCCGTGATCATCATCGCCAAGACGACCATCGGTCTCGGCGCCACCACCAAGATCAGCACCGCAGGCGTCCACGGCGCTCCGCTCGGAGCCGAGGAACTTGCAGGCCTCAAGAGGAATCTCGGCTTCGATCCCGAGAAGTTCTTTGAGGTTCCGGACGACGTCTATGACATGTTTGAGAAGCGCGGCGCATACTGCCACCGTGCGCGGAACATGTGGCTCAGGGCGAAGAAGGCCGAAGGCGCCGAGGCTCCGGCGCGCTATTCCGCCGACGACCTGTACAGGGCTCTTCCCGCGTTCGACCCCGCCAAGAGCGTCGCGACGCGCGCAGCGAGCGGCACTGTCATGAATGCGCTGGCGAAGGTCGCCTACGATCTCATCGGCGGTTCGGCGGACCTTGAGCCGTCCAACAAGACGGGCATGAAGGAGTATGGCTGGCTCGCCGCCGGGGACTTCTCCGGACGCAACATCCATTTCGGCATCCGCGAGCTTGCGATGAGCGCCATCGTCAACGGCATCACCGCCTACGGCGGCTACCGAGCCTTCGGCGCCACGTTCTTCGTGTTCTCCGACTACTGCCGTCCGGCGATCCGCCTTGCGGCCCTCATGAAGCTTCCCTCGATCTGGGTGTTCTCGCACGATTCGTTCTATGTCGGCGAGGATGGCCCCACGCACGAGCCCGTCGAACAGCTCGCCGCCATGCGCACCATGCCGAACGTCGCCACGTTCCGCCCTGCTGACGCAAACGAGACCGGCTACTGCTGGGTCGAGATGCTCAAGAACACGACAGGTCCGAGCTGCATACTCACCACGCGCCAGAACCTTCCTGTCCTTGAAGGAACGAGCGCAGAGGGCGTTGCGCGCGGCGCATACACAATCTACGAGAACTCCGCACATCCCGAGTACCTCTTCCTCGCCTCCGGCTCCGAAGTCGCGCTGTGCGTCGAGGCGGCGAAACGGCTTGCCGACACCGGTCGCGCCGTCCGCGTGGTGTCGATGCCGTGCCGCGAGCTCTTCGAGCGTCAGCCGCTCGGATACCGCGAGAGCGTCGTCCCCGGAACGTGCACGAAGCGCATCATCGTCGAGGCGGGTGTCAAGTTCGGCTGGGGCCGCTATGTGGCGGACGAGTCGAAGACGCGTTTTGTGACGCTCGACACCTACGGCGAATCGGGTCCGTACAAGGTGCTTGCCGAACACTTCGGCTTCACCGTCGAGAATGTCCTCGCAAAGGCGAAGGAACTTTACTGATGGCAACTAAAGACAAGGCATTGCTTTCGAAATATCTCACGAAGATACTCAACTCGAAGGTTTACGACGTAGTAATCGAGACCCCCATCGAGGAGGCCGCATCGCTCTCGAAGAGATTGGGCGTGAAGTTCCTCCTCAAGCGTGAGGATCTCCAGTCCGTGCATTCGTTCAAGATCCGCGGCGCATACAACAAGATGTCCCAGCTTTCTGCGGACGTCCTGGCCAAGGGCGTGCTCGCGGCGTCGGCGGGGAACCATGCGCAGGGTGTGGCGCTTTCCGCGAAGCGGCTCGGATGCAAGGCGACGATCGTGATGCCTGTCACGACGCCGGACATCAAGGTCAACGCCGTGAAGGGGCACGGCGCGCAGGCGGTCCTCGTCGGCGACAGCTATTCGGACGCCGCCGAGGAGGCGGCGCGCCTGGTCAGGGAGCGCAAGCTCACATTCATCCCTCCGTACGACGACGAGGATGTCATCGCGGGGCAGGGGACGGTCGCGATGGAGATTCTCCGCCAGCATTCCGGAAAGCTCGATGCTGTGTACGTGCCGATCGGCGGCGGCGGCCTTGCCGCAGGCGTGGCGGTGTACATCAAGGCCGTGCGACCTGACGTCAAGGTGTTCGGGGTCGAGCCCGAGGATTCGGACTGCATGGCACGTTCCATCAAGGCGAAGAAGATAACGGTTCTGAGCGAACCCGGCCTTTTCGCCGATGGCGTGTGCGTCAAGAAGCCCGGCACGATAACGTTCGATCTCTGCCGCAGATTCCTGGACGGCATAGTCACCGTCTCCACTGCCGAGACATGCGCCGCCATCAAGGACGTGTTCGACGCGACCCGCGCGATCTGCGAACCGGCCGGAGCCCTTGCGCTCGCGGCGGCGAAGAAGAACGCGAAGAAGGGCGACACGTGCGTATGCATCGTCTCAGGCGCGAACATGAACTTCGACCGCATCCGTTTCGTTTCCGAGCAGACCGAAATCGGCGAAGGGCGAGAGGCGGTTCTAGAATGCAAGATACCTGAACGCCCTGGGGCGTTCAAGAAGTTCATCCGCAAGATCGGCCGCCGCAGCATAACGGAATTCAACTACCGCTACTCAGATCCGTCGCACGCGCACGTGTTCGTGGGCATTTCCGTGGCGGACCGTTCGGAGACCGAGAAGCTTGTCGATTCTCTCATTTCTGCGGGCATCGACACGATCGACCTTTCCGATGATCACATAGCCAAGGAGCATGTCCGCCACATGGTAGGCGGGCACACGAGCGGCATACACGACGAAATCGTGTTCGAGTTCGATTTCCCGGAGCGTCCCGGTGCACTGATGATGTTCCTCGAGGCGATATCCGACAAGTGGAACATCACGCTTTTCCACTACAGGAACCATGGCGCCGACCATGGCCGTGTTCTTGCGGGGATGCAGGTCCCGGTCAAGGAGCGTCAGCAGTTCCTCCGTACGCTCAGGACGCTTGGATATGCGTTCAAGGAGGTTACGGACAATCCGGCGTACCGCCTGTTTCTCGGGAACAGGGATTGACCGGTTGAGTTGTCGAGGTGTTTTCCGACATGGATATTGAGGCGAAAATCGCGCGGCTGGTGCGCAAGACCTCCAGTACGCTGCCTAAGGATGCGCTGGATGCCCTGAAAGGGGCTGTCCGGCGCGAGGCGAAGGGTTCGTCCGCAAGGATGGTTCTCGAGACTTTGGTGGAGAATGCGTCTCTTGCCTGCCGGAATGGCACTCCGATGTGCCAGGATACCGGCACGCTCACGTTCTTCATAGATGAGCGCCTGAGGAATGCCGTCACACCGGCCGTCGTAAAGAACGCGGTTGCGTATGCGACGGAGAAGGGCTGGCTGCGGCGCAACACGATCGATTCCGTTTCCGGACGGTCCATAGACTCCAATACGTGCGACGGTGCGCCCGTGATCCACTATGTGGAGCCGAAAAGTGCGCGCTCGGCGCCGGTCGTCACGCTTCTCATGAAGGGCGGCGGCTCCGAGAACATGAGCCGTCAGTATTCCCTGCCGGACGCGGCGCTCGGGGCCGGTCGCGATCTTGAGGGTGTGCGCAGATGCGTTCTCGATGCGGTGCAGAAGGCTCAGGGATACGGATGTGCGCCCGGGATTCTCGGCGTGTGCATCGGCGGAGACCGCGCATGCGGATTCGAGGAGGCGAAGCATCAGCTGCTGCGCAGTCTGGACGATTCAAATGCCGACCCTGAGCTTGCGCGCCTTGAGAAGCGCGTATTGAAGGAGGCCAATTCGCTCGGGATCGGTCCCATGGGATTGGGCGGCAAGACGACGCTTCTCGGCGTCAAGATCGGAAGCCGTCCGCGCGTCCCCGCAAGTTTCTTCGTCACTGTCGCATATCTGTGCTGGGCGGCGCGCCGCCAGACGATGCGCTTTCCGCTGGAGGGATCGAAATGAAGCGGCTGAACTATCCTTTCTCCGAAAGGGAGGTGCGTTCGCTCAAGGCGGGCGATGCGGTGCTTGTCTCCGGCAGGGTGTTCACGGGGCGCGACAGGTTCCACAAGCATTTTGCGGACGGAGGCGGACTGCCGGTCGATTTCCGCGACGGAGCGCTTTTCCATTGCGGACCTGTCATGGTGCGCAACGGCGGCGAATGGAAGGTTGTCGCGGCGGGTCCAACGACGAGCGTCCGCGAGAATCCCTATGAACCCGCTTTCATCAAGGCGACAGGGGTTCGTCTCGTCATAGGCAAGGGCGGCATGGACTCCAATACGCTCGCCGCCTGCGGCGAGTGCGGTTGCGTGTATCTTCAGGCCGTCGGCGGGGCGGCGGCTCTCACGGCGGCATGCGTGAAGCGCGTGCCAGCTGTCCATTTCCTTGAGGAATGGGGGGCGGCGGAGGCGTGCTGGGAGTTTGACATGGTCGATTTTCCGTGCGTCGTCGCAATGGATTCGCATGGTGTGTCGCTGTTCAGTGCGATAGCCGATTCGTCAGAGAAGGTTCTTTCCCGTCTCATCCATTCTGTGCGGTAGGGCGCTTGAGACTATCCAAGAGGTGGGTTTTGATTTTTCCGTCTACTGAATGCAAATAGGAACAGATGACAGACAACGATACGCTCTTGAAGGTGGAGGGACTGCGGATATCCTTCGGTGACGCGGTGCCCGTGCGCAATGTCAGCTTTTCGATACCGAAGCATGGACGCGTTGCGCTTGTGGGCGAATCGGGCTGCGGTAAGTCGCTTACCGCGCTTTCGCTCTGGAGGGAGCACCCGGAGGTGAAGCTTGCGTATGTTTTCCAGAATCCGATGGAATCCCTCAATCCGGTGATGAAAATCGGTGCACAGATACACGAGGTGGCGAAGGGAATATCGCGTGGGGAGATTGTGGAGCTTTTGCGCAGGACGGGGTTGGAGGATCCGGAACGCGTGTATGCCTCGTATCCGTGCAGACTTTCCGGCGGGCAGTGCCAGCGTGCCATGATTGCGATGGCGCTGGCTGCAAAGCCAGATCTGCTTGTTGCGGACGAGCCGACGACGGCACTGGACGTGACCACGCAGCGCGAAGTGCTTGAGCTTATCGACTCGCTTGCTGCCGAGACCGGCATGGCGGTGCTCCTGATCACGCACAATCTTGGGCTTGTCGCAGGTCGCATGGATACGGTGAACGTCATGTACGCGGGTGAGATTGTGGAGTCCGGTCCAGTCTGGGAGGTGCTTTCCAATCCGCGCCATCCCTACACCCAAGGGCTGCTGAATGCAGTTCCTGCGCTTGATGCCCCGATGGATGCTCCGCTTGCCGACATTCCGGGCACTGTTCCGCCGCCGGATGACTGGCCGACAGGATGTGCGTTCCATCCGCGTTGTCCGTTTGCGGTCGATGTATGTTCGTCTGATGCGCCGCCAGAGAGAAGGTGCGGCGCCGTCTGTTTCAATTGCCATAAGGGAGAGTAACTGCCATGTTTGATATGCTCGCATCCCATCTTGACCAGATTGCCGTCTATGCTCCGGTATGGGGATTCGCTCTGATTTTCTTTTTTATGACGGTGGAGAGTTCGTTCATCCCGTTTCCGAGTGAGATAGTGATGATTCCCGCCGGATTCATGGCGGCGCGCGGTGAACTGACCTTCCATTCGGCGTATCCTGATCTTGCCGTGTCGGTACTTGTCGGGCTTGCCGGTTCGCTTGCAGGTGCGTATATCAACTATTTCCTATCCCTTTGGCTGGGTGAGCCGTTCCTGAGGAAACACGGCAGGTGGTTCTTCCTCAAGCCCGCAAGTCTGGACAGGGCGGTTGATCTGTTCAACCGCTATGGGAATCTCGCGACGTTCGTGTGCCGCCTTCTGCCGGCAATCCGGCAGCTAATCTCAATCCCCGCCGGAATCGCCAAAATGCCGCTCGGTTCCTTCACGTTTTTCACCGGTCTCGGCGCCGGAATCTGGACAGCCGTCCTCGCCTTTGTCGGATTCTGGCTTGGCAGGACGGCAGAGGACATCTCCTATTCCGAGCTTGTCCACCGCGGTAAGGCTTACATAGACGACAATCTGGTGTGGGTGCTTGCATCGGTTGTGGCATTGGTAGTATTCCATGTCGTGGTGTCCAAGTTTGTCATGAATGGAGAATCTAAGGGAGTTGACTCTCCTTGCCACAGCAAAGAGAAATTGTAAATTCCCCACCCCTGTTATTATCGATCCCGCCTTGTGACATATGATCTTTGTGGGTTCGCGCTTGTGGAACAGTCTAGGCTGGATCGGGTCGGTGTTTCACAGAGTCGTGACACAACGGTGTGACATTTTGACTCAATAGGGGTTGTTTTTGCCAGTGGCATGGATGTTGCATAAGCATGGTGTTTGATCGCCGTTCACATAGTGGTGAAGGCAAAAGGAGGAAAACATCATGAACGAACAAGTTAATCCAATCGAAGAGGATACCAAGAATCCGCTTCAGAAATTCGGGGACGACCTGACGGCGCGTGCCCGTACGGGCAAACTAGATCCCGTAATCGGTCGTGATACTGAAATACGTCACGTCATAAGGATTCTTTCCCGCAAGACCAAAAACAACCCCGTGCTCATCGGCGAACCAGGCGTCGGCAAGACGGCCATCGTTGAAGGGCTCGCCCAGCGCATCGTAAGCGGAGATGTTCCTGAAGGGCTCAAGGACCGCACGGTCTTTTCGCTCGACATGACGGCTCTGATGGCTGGCGCAATGTATCGAGGACAGTTCGAGGAGCGTCTGAAAGCCGTTCTCAAGGCGGTCAAGGAGGCTGAGGGCAAGATAATCCTTTTCATCGATGAGATTCACACGATTGTCGGCGCCGGCAAGACGGAGGGCAGTTCCGACGCAGGAAACATGCTCAAGCCTATGCTTGCCAGAGGAGAACTGCACTGTGTCGGCGCGACGACCCTCGACGAATACCGTAAGTATATGGAGAAGGATGCCGCGCTTGAACGCCGGTTCCAGCCGGTTCAGGTGGATCCGCCCACAGAGGAGGATTCCATTTCGATCCTGCGTGGACTCAAGGAGCGGTTCGAGAAATACCACAACGTCCATATTCAGGATGCTGCACTCGTTAGCTCGGTGGTGCTTTCATCCAGGTATATCCAAGACCGCTTCCTGCCGGACAAGGCGATCGACCTTCTTGACGAGGCGTGTGCATCGATCCGTACCGAAATGGATTCGTGTCCCGCCGAACTGGACGAGATATCGCGCCATGTCCGCAGGCTTGAGATTGAGGAAATCGCCTTGAAGAAGGAGAAGGACGAGGCTTCCAAAAAACGCCTTGCCGAACTTCAGAAGGAACTTTCCGGACTGAAGGTCAAGTCGGATGCAATGACCGCCCAGTGGAAGCAGGAAAAGGCCGCGCTTGAAGAGGTGCGCAAGATTCGCGCTTCGATGGACAGCGCCAAGGTCAAGTACACGCAGGCGCTATCTCAGGGCGACAATGAGAATGCGGCGCGTCTGAAATATGGCGTTATTCCAGAGCTAGAGAAGAAGCTAAAGGAACATGAGGATGCGATGCGTGCGGCGGGCGCCAATGCGCTTCTCAAGGAGGAGGTCACGGCGGATGAGATTGCAGAGGTGGTTTCGCGGTGGAGCGGGATTCCTGTCCGTAGGCTTCTTGAAGGCGAACGCGAGAAGCTCCTAAAGCTTCCCGATGTGCTTCATGAGCGTGTCATCGGACAGGACGATGCCGTGGACGCGGTTGCTGATGCCGTTCTGCGTTCCCGTGCAGGGGTCAAGAACCGTCAGCGGCCGGTAGGCGCGTTCCTGTTTCTTGGACCGACGGGCGTTGGAAAGACGGAACTCGCCAAGGCACTCGCCAGCGAGCTCTTCGACGACGAGGCGGCGTTTGTGCGCATTGACATGAGCGAGTACATGGAGAAGTTCGCCGTCAGCAGACTGGTAGGCGCACCTCCCGGATACGTCGGATACGACGAAGGCGGACAGCTAACGGAGTCTGTCAGGCGCAAGCCGTATTCGGTGGTGCTTCTCGATGAGATTGAGAAAGCTCATCCGGACGTGTTCAATCTGCTTTTGCAGGTCTTGGACGACGGACGGCTCACCGATAGCCATGGTCGTACCGTCAGCTTCAAGAATACGGTTGTAATCATGACTTCCAATGCGCCGCGTGAGGCGTTGAAGGGTCTGTTCCGTCCAGAATTCCTGAACCGGCTTGACGAGATTCTCGAGTTCAAGGAACTCTCCGCAGAGCAGATACGCAAGATCGTTTCGCTTCAGCTCAAGGATTTCGCGAAACGTCTTGCGGAACAGGAACTGCTTTTCGAGATTGACGAGAAGGGTCTCGACCAACTTGCGAAGGATGGCTATGATCCTGCGTATGGCGCGCGTCCGGTGAAGCGGGCGATACAGCGCGAGGTCGAGACGCCCGTCGCCAGGGCGATTATCGCAGGAGGCTATCCGCCCGGTTCAACCGTGAAGGTCACAGCCGAGAACGGAACGTTGAAACTTCATTGATTGCCTCCGCAAAGACCATAATATGGCGCGATTCCGTGCTGCCGTATTTGCTGCCGCGGTCTTTATACGGAAAGGCCGCGGATTTCCGGTGTCAGGTCGATTCCGAAGCGTTCGCGCACGCGGGCGGCCATGAGACGGGCCAAGGCGAGTATGTCGGATGAAGTGCATCCGTCGCCTGCCACGATCACGTTCGCATGGCCGCTCCATACATAGGCTCCGCCTACCTTGAGCGATTTCGCCCCCGCCTCTTCGAGCAGTCTTCCCGCCGGTTTTTCCGGTGACGGGTTCTTGAACACGCTGCCGCAGGTGCGCGGGGGGAATGCCTTTCTGCGGGACAGGAAGTCGGCGGCAGTGGGGTGTTTCGCGGAATAGGGAGAGTCTTTCAGGACGACATCCGTTATCACGCCGTGAATGTCTGATGTGCGGTAGGCGAATCCGCATTCCGCCGCCGGTATTTTCCGTCCGTCTGCGACTACGTAGTCGATGTGGTTTCCAAATGAATCACCGAATGCGCCCGCGTTCATCTTGGCCCATCCGCCTATCGAGCCGGGTATGCCGGCCATGAATGCAAGTTCGGGGTGTGCTGCGATGAGAGAGGCGCCGGGCTTTGCGGCGTTTGATTCCGGCGGCGCCTTTACGATGTCCGCATCTGTCGAGCAGTCGCTGAACCAGGTGTTCGAGCCGGAGCCGACAATTATGACTTCATGGCCGTCGGCAGGCAAGGAATGGATGATTCGTCCGTATGATTCGCCGCCGGTCCTGAAGAATGAGAACTCCGAGAGCCGTAAGGGTCTGTCCCCACAGGATTTGAAGGGTCTGTCCCCTTGTTGGACGCCGTCGCTGATGGACGACAAGTCCTGCAGGATGCGAGGGACAAGACCTATGATGTCTCCGGCTCCGAGCAGTATTATCACATCGCCGGGTTCGGCAGTGAGCAGCATGTGCTTCCACGATTCCACCGCACTGCGGGCAAGCAACAGCGAAGTGGTGCGTTCGGCGGCGGTATTTAGGGAAAGGTAGTTGCGGAATGCGAGATAGAGATCGGCGATGTCTCCGCCTGGAATCGGTTTCTCGAATGCCGCGTAAACAGGCACCAGTACGACCTCATCTGCCTTGGCAAGAGCCGGAGGAAACTCATCCAGAAGGGTCTTTGTGCGTGAATATCTGTGCGGCTGGAAAATTACTCGCAGACGCTTCGGTTTCAGCGAGCGCGCCATGCAGATTGCGCACTCGATTTCCTTGGGATGGTGTGCGTAGTCTGTGATTATTGTCGGCTGAACGTCGGCGGAGGAATGTTTTCCATTGCTTTCATCTGTATTGCTGCGCGGCCAGATCTGCTCAAAACGGCGATCTGGCAGGGCGGAAAGAGCCTGCGGAAGGGCTGCGAGTATCGCCTTGCGGGAGTGTCCCCGGCGCAAAGCCACTTCGACGGCAGAGCGTGCGTTTCGGACATTATGCTCGCCCAGAACCAACTGGCGAATTTCCGGCCAGTCGTCGGAAGGGAGCTTTGATGTCTCTATAATCTCGTCTGCCGCCGCCATAGCCACCTTGTAGCACGCAAGGTAATCCTCATAGCTCCTGAAATGGTCAGGGTGGTCATAGTCCAGTGATGTGACCACAAGTGTCTTGGCCCTGTACAGTGCGAGTGTTCCGTCCGATTCATCGGCTTCGACCACAAAAGGGGCGGAGACGGAACCAACGCCCGCCACAGGAAAATCATCCGTTTCGCCGCCGATGCACCAGGAAGGATTTTCGCCAAGAGTCATGAGAAGCTTTGCGATGAACGTCGAAGTGGTGGTTTTCCCGTGTGTTCCACAGACCGCTATGCCGTTGGAGGAATTGAATATTTCGGCGAGAATTTCGCCGCGATACCGCACCTGGCACGCAGAAGCATGAGCCGATAGATATTCAGGGCTGTCTTTCGGAACGGCGGGGGTGAATACACAAACGTCAAGTTCAGGCGTGACATGAGATGGGGAATGTCCAATTGCCACGTTGATGCCGTTCTCGATGAGCCATTGCGTGCGTGGGGTGGAACGGAGATCACATCCGGACACAAAGTGTCCGGCTTTCTTCAGAAGATATGCGACGCCAGCCATGCCTACGCCGCCGATCCCAGTGAAATGATATCTTTTTGCCATAAAATTTCGTCTGATTATAGCATAATCACCATTCAGTGCATGACAGTAGAAGGTAGTCGGCTAATTATTCCATCAAATGAAATCGCTACTTGTGGTATAATAAGCCGCGATGAAAATGAATCGTAGAGAGTTTCTCCATGTGACTGGAGCCGCATCCCTCTTGGGGCTTGGCGGCTGTTCGTCCTTCAACATTGCCAAGTCTGCAATCTTCGCGAACGGCAAGATCAACATGGCATTCATCGGCATCGGGCACCGCGGCAAC
>SUVZ01000092.1 GCA_015061765.1 Lentisphaerota bacterium | reverse complement strand
AAGGATGACGGAGACGCGAACGCCATGCTCAACTACATGGCGAAGAACGGCTACCGCCATCATGTCGCGTTCGTGCGCGGTAACTGGGCGTCGGCGGTGGTTGAGGCGTTTTCTAGCTATCTTGGTTTTGACATCGACAGGATATGAGTATATCCAAGTGTCGTGATGAAATAGACGGGAGAAGGAAAATGAAATACGATACCTTTATGAAGCTGTTTTCGGTATGTGCGGCAGTTGCGGTTGCCGGGGCCGCCTGGTCCGAACCGGTGGAATTTGTCTGGGTTGGAGGCTCATCCGGTAATGCGTCCGAGAAGGATAACTGGGAGCCTAAGGGCTTGCCTTCCAGCACGGAGGTGCCGTACGTCATATCGTTTACCAATACCGCTACAGTATTGAACGACTTCAATTCATGGTGCCTTGCCGGAGTGAAGGTCAGGAACGGCGCGAAGGTGAGCATATCCGGCGTTAGTGGCAACAACAGGCTGTACGTCTCCGCATGCGAGACCTTCGTCATAGATGTTGACGAAGGGTGCAGTTTGTCACATGTCAGGGGTGACGGGAGCGACTGTGCTTTCTACGGAAACAGCAAGCCGGTCGTCAAAACTGGTGCAGGTGAGTTCGTGCCGGGCAACCGCATGGGCTGGTCGGCACAAACGTCCGGGCCGATAGGAAGTCTTGAAGTTAGGGAAGGTACGCTGAATTGCCTCAGTTCAACGATTAGGGCTCTCGGTGAAATCAAGGTGTGTTCCGGAGCGACGTTGATATCCAAGTCGATTAATGTCAACAAAGGATATGAGATCATGCCGTATCTCAACATCGCAAGAGGGGGAACTTTCGACGGAGGCGGTTTTTCCCATGCGTTGCAGGGTCTTGAAGGTGAAGGCGCAGTCACCAACGTCGATACGCTGACGCTGCAGATGGTCTATACCGGCAAACGCTTTTCCGGCCGCATATATGCGAGCGAGCTTGTCGTTTCAAACTCCGATTACACGACTTCGGGCGCATGGATGACGATCGGTTCCGCCGATACGCTCAAAGGAGTGCAATCGTGGGAGATATCCAATGACGAAACAGTCCCGATGGAGCTGCGGTTCGCTCCGGGAATTGGGGTTTTCGGCGTCGGACCGGCGTATCCGAAAGACCGGTTGTTTTACGACGAGGACGGGATGCCGGTTATTTTCATGTATTCACATGCCGAATGGTATGTCGATGATGACAACTTCGGGAAATCAGGGAACGGGAAAACTCCCGCAACGGCTTTCGGTACGCTGCAGGAGGCGATGGAAAACCCATCGCTTGCGGAATACGACACCGTGTACGTTTTGCCCGGCGACTATGATAAAGGGGGCGTGACATACGGCGGCGAAAGCTTCACTACCAACCGTGTCGTCGTCCCTGATAAGGTCCGGCTGATGGCGACCGGCTCTGCGGCTGAGACGGTCATTTTCGGAAGCAGATCAACCGATATCTCCAAAGACGATCTCGGAAACGGTCCGGGAGCTGTACGTTGCGTATTGCTGCTCGGAGAATCGTCCGTCCACGGCTTTACGCTTACAGGCGGCGCCGTATCCAGTACGGTTGATGAAGATATAGGTGTGGACCAAGATAAGTACGGCGGTGCCGTATGGTGCAAGAACAGCGATCCGCTGATCGTTAATTGTATTGTTTCGAACAACGTTGCGCTCCGTGCAGGCGCGGTGCGCAACGGAACGTCGGTTCGAAGCGTTTTCACGCGCAACAGGGCCACGTCAAATTTGGGAAGCGTCTGGTATGGAACGTGCGATCTTTACGGATGCGTTGAAAACGACAATCCGTGTTCCAGCAAATACGCATACTATTCAACCTCGGAGAATGTGACTATTTTGAACTGCACGTTCGGTCCTGATGCACAATACAATTTCCGGGTGACGAAGGGCTCCGCGCTGATCAGAAATTCCGTGTTTCTGGGCGGTGTCCATACGGCACCGGCTGGATGTTACGAAAATTGCGTGTTTGCCTGCAATCTCCAAGGCGGTGAGCTTGACAGAGCGGATTCCGCGTGCGTGATCATTACGAATCTGTCGACTTCGGCGGAAAGGCTTGCGTTTGCCGGGCTGGATGCTGACCTGAAACCCGTCAGGGGCGGTCTGGTCGTTGATAGGGGAATCAACTCGCATTTCCGCAACGAGCAAGGGTCCGTCAATTGCCGTTTCGCTGAACTGGATGTGTCAGGCGGACAACGCTTCTCCAACGGAGTGATAGATATCGGAGCTTATGAATACGATTGGAGTGCCGATTTCGGCAAAATGCTTCTCGGCGATCAAAGGGACATGCCGGTCGTTTACGCGTCCGCAGATGTCACTGCCAATTCATCTGGCGGTGTTTCGCTTGCTGACGGATGTGTGATGAAAGCCGAGTGCGTGAGAAACAGAGGATATTATGCGGCTTCTGTCCGGGTGACGGGTTCCGGGATTTTGCGTATCACGGTCGCGGAGAACGGGGAGTATGTTGTGACGGGGTCGGATGGTATGGTTCCGGTGCGTTTTCATGTCGCCGAAGTTCCGACCGGTGTGCGTTTCGCTTTTTCCGGGGAAGGAACAGCCGAAATCTCGTCGTTCACATGTCCTGAAATCGGTTTCAGATTCATGTTGAGGTGACCTTAAATGAAGAAAAGACCGAAATGGAAAACGAAAGGAAAAGGCAGAAGTGAACAGGCGTGAATTCATGAGGTGCTCGGCGCTTTTCGCGGCGACGGGGCTTGTGCGCTCCGTGTCGGCGTCCGCTGCGGGAGAGGCAGCTAGAGCGGCAAAGGCGGCGGAAGCGGAGTCGACCAGAAACAGGGCGGCGAGACGGCTTATCGATTCAGAACCCATGCTTCAGGCTCCTGCGGAGACTTCCATGGGCGTGGTTTGGGCCGTGACCGCCATGTCCAACGGATGGGTCGATGTTTCCCTCTCGCCAGACATGTCGGACGCGAAGAGGTTCGTCTGCGGCGGATACGGGCTTACAGGTTTCCATGAGCGCGTGCTGCAGGTCCGCATCACCGGTCTCAGGCCGGCCACGAGATACTGGTACAGGATATCGGCTGAAAGAATCGACTACCGCCGCAACAACAACCGCGTACGCGGCGAGACCGAGGTCGGAGACGTGTATTCGTTCGTGACCCTCGGATCTTCGGCGCCGTCCCGTTTCTGCGTGATCAACGACACGCATGCCGATTTCACGTCGTTCCGGATGATAACGGAAAAACTGGCGGAACTCAAGCCGGTTGCGACGCTCTGGAACGGAGATGCGCTTTCCACCTGCGAGACGATGGAGCCTGCCGTTGATGCCTTTCTGCGGCCGAGGATCGAATTGAAAAACTATGCCGCCGAAAACCCGATTCTCTTCAACAACGGGAACCATGAGTTCAGGGGAAAGTGGGCTCGGTACAACAGTCAGATCCTGATGGATCGCCTTCCGACGGAGCGCAATCCGCGCGATTGGGCCCTGAAGCGCAATTTCGCGGTGCGGATAGGTGATATCGCGCTTATCGGACTTGATACCGGCGATGACCGCAGGGACGATCATCCAATCAACGCCGGTCTTTCGAATTTTCAGCCGTACCGAGAGGCGCAGACCCTGTGGCTTGAAGACGCTCTCTCGAAACCCGAGATATCGTCGGCTCCGTTTCTGCTGGCATCCTGTCATATCCCGCTGCTGCCCCGTGCGACAGAGAAGGACAATCCGATGTGGTGGTCCGAATACGGGTTCAGGAACTGGGGCCCTCTGCTTTCCGACGCGAAAGCGCAGGCGGTTATCGTAGGGCACATGCATGAATACAGGGTCAATCCCGCAGAAGACGGCAGGTCATGGGCCCAGATCGAGGGCGGTGGATACGAGCTCGGGGAACGCCGCTTCGGTTCCAGAACCATCGTAAATCCTGGGTATTTCCCCACGGTCATGGATGTTCATTCCGAAAACGGCCGGCTCACGGTGGACGTGTGGGACGTGTGGCGGAAAAAGAAGGCCGGAAGCCACGTGTTTGGAAGAAGGGTGTGACATGAATTTCATGATGCTTTTCTTCGCCGCGGCTGCAATGCAGCTGTTTAACGGGGACTGGGAGTTCCGCAGAGAAGGCGAAAGCGCGTGGAACCGGGTGACGCTGCCACATGACGCGGCACATGGTCTTCCCCATGACGAGCGTGAAGACGCGGATCAGGGCTACGTGCCGTCTCCGAGAACGTTTTACCGTAAAAGATTCGTGATGCCGAAAGACGGAGACGGACTTTCATTGCGGTTCGACGGCGTGTACATGGATTCGGTCGTTCGCGTGAACGGACGCACCGCCGGAGGACGCAGAAACGGATATCTTCCGTTCGAGGTCCCGTTGGATGCCGGCGAACGGGTCAATTTGATAGAAGTCGAGTGCAACGCACCTTCTCCGAACGCAAGGTGGTACACGGGGGTGGGGATTCTGCGTGACGTGTGGTTGGTGCGCAGGAGTGGTTGGTGTATCGATCCGGAAGACATCTCGATTGTTACTGAAAGTCTGGACGGCGGCAAGGCGGTGATGAAAGTCCGCGCCGGAAATGCGAAAGTGCTGGTGCCGGAAAACGGGGTTTTTCAGGTGGAAAATCCGGAATTGTGGACTCCTGAAACCCCTGTTCTCCACGAACTTGCCGTCACGGTCTGCAATGAAAAGGGCGAGAAGGATACCGCTGTTATCCGGTACGGGATCATAAAGGTCGAATTCACCGTGGACCGGGGAATGCTTCTGAACGGAAAGCCGTACCGGATAAAAGGCGTATGCCGTCATGATACGTATGGCGCTCTGGGCGCGGCGTTCAACAAAGCCGCGGCGAGACGGGAGCTACTGATGATGAAAGAGATGGGCGTGAACGCGATACGTACCGCGCATAATCCGCATGCTCCCGGCATCTGCGATTTGTGCGATGAAATGGGTTTTCTGGTGATGGACGAAGCTTTTGATGAGTGGAGAATGCCCAAGACGGGGAAAGGATATTCCCGGTTTTTTGAAGAGAACTGGAAACGCGATCTCACCGATCTGGTGCGGCGGGACCGGAATCATCCCTGCGTGATCCTGTGGTCCATCGGGAACGAGATACCCGATCTCGCGCAGGGGGCGGAAGGCGGTGAGATGGTGCGCAGGATGGTGAAAGTCATTCGTGCGCTTGATCCGTCAAGGCCGGTCACGGCTGCACTCAACCGTCCCGAGCCGGCGTTCACGAACGGGGTGATGGCTGCTCTCGACGTGATAGGACTTAACTACAACGCGGATTGGTACGCGAAGGTCAAGGGGTGGAAACCGGTGTTCGGATCCGAAACGGCTCCATCTCTGGCGGAACGTGACACGTATCTCTTCGATGAGTCCGAAGGGCGTATGGTGCCCGTCCAGGCCAAGGGACACAATGAATGCGCCTATTCCCCGAAGTCGTTCACCTGGAGCGCGCCGGCCGAGGTGTCGCTGAAGGTTCAGCGGGATTCTCCATGGAGCGCGGGGGAGTTCGTCTGGTGCACGTTCGATTATCTTGGAGAACCGAACCACACGGGGAGGAAAAACCATTTGTATTGGCCGGCGCGGAGTTCCTATTGGGGGTTGTGTGATCTGGCGGGGATGCCGAAAGATCGCTATTACCTTTACCGGAGCCGCTGGTGCGACAGGCCGACCGTGCACCTGATTCCGGATTGGACGCATCCGGGATGTCTCGGGAAAGTGTTCCCCGTCTGGTGCTACACGAACGCGCGGGAGGCGGAATTGTTTCTCAATGGCAGGTCTCAGGGAGTGCGGCGTTTTTCGGAAACGGATGATCTGCACCTTTCATGGGATGTGGCATATGAACCGGGATGTCTCGAAGTGCGCGCCCGCATGGACGACGATTCGGTCGTGTCGGCACGGAAGGTCACCGCCGGACAGGCTGAATCGCTCAAGAAAACCTTGCTGCACGAATCGGATGGTCTGGTGTTCCTTCGCTATGATGCGGTTGATCCGGAAGGGACGCATGTTGTTTCATGCGGGAAAAAGGTTGCCGTTTGCGTGAAAGGCGGGAAGCTGCTCGGGGTGGACAACGGCTCGACCGTCGATCATACGTCTTTCACGGAATGTACGCGCAGGCTCTATCACGGGTCGCTTGTCGTCATTGCACGTAAAGAGATGCCTTCGTTCGATGTTTCTTGCTCATTCGTTTCCGAGTGATGACGTCTGCATGGCTCATAGAAGAAAAGAAAGACAGTCAAGATGAAAAGAATGTTTCCCGCCGTTGCCCTCATCGCCGTAGTTGCCGTGCTTTATGTCGGCTGCCGGACGGAACGGAAGGAGTTTTTCGTCGAGCCGGCGCAGTCGGAGGTTGTTGCTGTCGCTGGGTGCGAAGAGGCGGCGGGTGAGCTCGCATACCATCTCGGTCTTATTGCGGGACGGGAAATACCGGTCGTCGCGTCTCCGAGGCCAGGTTCATACGTGTGGCATGTGGGCAAGGCTCCCGAAGACGCGGTTCCCGCAGTCAATCCCGAGGAGGCGCATTGGCGGATTGGTGATTCGTGCGCATGGTTCTACGGCGGCGAACGCAACGGTGCACGGCATGCCGTCATGGGTTTTCTGGAGGATTCCATGGGTGTGCGCTGGCCGTTCGGCACCAACGTGTTTTTCCGTGCAATGTCGCCGTTTCGGTTCGCGGTGAGATCCGGTGACTGGTCTCCGGAGCTGGTCGTCCGCGAGGTGCGTCCCGGTACGGGCAGGAAGTCTATGAGCTTCACGAAGGAAGCGTACAAGTGGGCGGTGCGGATGCGTGAGGGATCTCACAACAAGCCGGATTACGGCCACGCCTTTACCCGCTATTGGACAAAATATGCGAGGAAGCATCCTGACATTTTCGCCATGAGGTACGACGGCAGGCGTATGCCTTTTGCGACGGCTTACAGAGGCGCCGCTGCACCTGATGACCCTGCTGAGGCGGCGGCAGCATCCGGCGCTCCATATAAGCGCATGGCGATGTGTCCTTCGAGCGAGACGCTGCGCAGAATCGTGATCGGTTCATGGCTCTCGGACGGAACCAACAAATGGATAAATCTTTGCGAAAACGACGCGCGCGGCGCGTGGAGCTGCCGGTGCAAGAACTGTCTCGCGTTGGACACCCCGCCTGTTCCGGGGCATTTCTGGGAGCGGAAACACGTTTGGTACGCCGACCGCTACGTGCATTTCGCCAACGCCGTTCTCGCCGAAGCGAAGAAATACCGTCCCGACGTAAAGGCGTGCATGTATGCGTATTTCGGAACGCAGGAAGCACCCCGCCGCGAGCGTCTGGACGAATCGCTGGTGGTTGGTCTCGTTCCAGTGGATTTCACGGAACCCGGCATGAAGATGTATGTTGACAGCTGGAAGAAGGCGGGGCTCAAGAGTTTCTTCTACCGTCCCAACCGCCACTACTATTTCAGGTCGCCGGACTTTCCGCTCGGATGCGAACGGTATTTCTTCAATGTGTGGAAATATCTCAGGTCGCAGGGTGCGGTCGGCTTCGATTATGACTCTCCGGGCAATCTCAGCTCCTTTGAATGGTTCCGTGACTATGTGATCGTGAAGGCGATGCAGGATCCGGAAAAGAGTTTCGAATACTGGGAAGACCATTACATGCAGTCGTTCGGCGCGGCGGCAGACGACGTGAAGGCCTGTTTCCGCCATTGGCGCGAGGAGGTGTGGGCGAAGCGCATAAAGGCGGACTTCGGCAGTTACGAGAGGATATTGCGCAAGGGAGCCTCCGGAGGGAATATCTTCCGTGAGATGCAGAAGAGTCTCAGCAGATACTACCACAGGGAGGATTTCGAAAAGACGCTCGCGATGCTTGAGACGGGACTGAAACGTCCGGGGCTGACGGACTGCGCCCGCGCCAATGTCGAAGCTCTCCTTGCCGATCACAGGATTTCGTTCCGCAAGTATCTCTTCCGCTGCGATGCGGTTCCCGTGCACGCTTTCGGCTATACGAACAGGTTGCCGGAGGATTGCACTTCCATGATTAACGGGGCGATCCAATGCGGAGCGGGACGCATTGTTTTCGGGAAGTTCGACAAGGACTGGGTGACGTCTCCGGTGGATGTGAAGAGCGGAAAGCTCGAAGTGCTGATAGAAAAGGGCGTCGTCATCCGCACGAAGGACGGAGAAACCGACCTGAACAGAATATTCCGGACAAACTCTGGGAAGACTTCGGTGAAGTTCATTTATGAATGAGAAAGACCAGATGTGTATCAATAAGCTCTGACCCTTTTGACCCCTAAAACTGGCTTGCGAAAATTCGAAGTAAACTTGCTAAAATCGCAAATGATTTTAGTCATAGGTTGTTATACAATACAGTGCAAAGGAAAAGGTGTATGCCATAAACCAATACAAGGAGTAAAAAATGCGTAATCACACCGAAATGCCGATTGGGAAACTGTTGCTGATACCGCTCTGCCTTGCTGCCATGTTCGCGCAAGGAAAGACGTGTGTTTGGACAGGTGGTGGTGATGGAATAACGTATGCCAATGCAGCGAACTGGGACAATGGCGTGCCGCTTGCCGGAGATTCGGCAGTGTTCAGACCGTCTGGAAATTTGTACATATCGTTTTCGGCAGCACATGAACGCGCACGGAAGTTCGTGGGTGATGCTTTGAAAGAGAGAAAAGTAAGAGTCAAGGCGAATCTTTCGCTTGATGCCAAACCTGTGGCGAAAACTCTTTTCGGCGTGTTCATTGAGGACGTGAACCATGCCGCTGACGGCTTGATGGCGGAAAACTACAGTCCGCCAAAGCCCGCGTTCAAGGGACGCAAGAACGGGATACGCGAAGACCTCGGAGCGGTGATAGCCGCCTTGCGCCCGGGATTCCTCCGTTTCCCTGGCGGATGCGCTGCGCAGGGGAGGACTTTCGGGGAGGTGTACGACTGGAAGGCGACGCTTCGCCCGCCGGAGAATAGACCTGTCGTCTCCAACCTGTGGGGATACGTACAGAACTTCCGCCTTGGTTTCTACGAATATTTTCAGTTCGCGGAGGACATCGGCGCCGAGCCGGTGCCTGTGCTTCCGGCGGGGATGACATGCCATCATTTCTCTAAACCGCAGATGCTGAAGACGATGGAAGAGATGGCGGCGGTTGCTGAAGATGCCTGTGACTTGGTTGAGTTTGCGAATGGCTCCGAGAACACGAAATGGGGCGCGGTTCGCGCGCAGATGGGGCATCCAGAGCCGTTCAACATGAAGTACCTTGCGATAGGCAACGAGGACATCGGAACCAACTATGTGATGCGCTACAGGAGAATTGCCGCCGAGATGAGGCGTAGGCACCCCGAAATAAAGCTTGTCGCCTGTGCGCACTCCGCATTGAAGGAGGATCGCAACTGGCGTCTCGCCAGACGCGAACTGTCTGGCGGTTTTGCCGACATCGTTGACGAGCATTTCTATTTTAGCCCTGAATGGCTCGAAAGGAACATAGGCCGGTTCGACCGCTATCCGAGATATCCAAGACTAGCGGTGTTCGAATACGCCTGTCACGATAAGAAGCGCAGAAACACGCAGGATACGGCGTTGCACGAAGCGGCGTTTCTGTGTGCGCTCGAACGTAACGCCGATTTGGTCGATATGGCATCGTATGCGCCGCTTCTTGGCAAGCGTGGTGCCTCGCAGTGGAAGCCGAATCTGATCTGGTTCACGGATGATGGCGTGGAATTGACGCCAAACTATGAGGCGCAGAAGTTCTTTGCCGAGAACAGGCTGGAGAGTGTGGTGGCATCATCCGCATCGACAACTAACGGCTTCCATCATGTGTGCGGATGGCGGAACGGAGCACTTTCGCTGATATGCGTCAACATGTTGGACATCCCGCGCGATGTTATTTTCAAGGCCGGAAAGAGTCAAGGCGAATACATGTTGCCGCCGAAGTCGTACAAATGCTTCACAGTGAAGCAGACCTCTGCAAGATGAATATTTGTTTTCGGCAGGCCGGAATGTCCGGTTCTGCACATGGAAAATGAAAGGAGATAAAAATGATGGCATCGGTTTTCAGCGCCGCACGGGTGGCGGCGATCATGACGGCAACTGCGGTTTTGACCGCGTTTGGAGGCCCGCTCGACAAGGCGTGGCTGAAGGGTGAGACCGACAAGGATCCGCTTTCGTATGCGCCGGGAGCGCAAGATATCGAGCGACGGGTGGTATATCCCCTGGACGGATTCGATGGGCTACTATGACGCGGTGAATTTCGCTAAGCGTATCCCCGCCACATGCCGCACTGTGATAACCCGCGCTGGACTTGGAGACTACTGCTGCCCTCCGATGGGTCTCGCCAAGCTCTTCAACAACATTCCCGGCAACAAGGAGATCAAGTGGGTGCAGGGCTCTCAGCACGGCTATGTGCCGCCGTCGTACAAGGGGCGTGATATTGTCCGCTGACGGTTTCGCCCTGGATCCCGGTGATCAAGCCGATCTTCACGCTTTCGTTCACCGCGCAGGCCATGGGCTGGTGCGTCATCGCGCTGGCGGCGCTTTACGTGCTTACCGACATCCTCATGTTGAGGAAGGGGCTTGGGGTAGTGCTTCTCTATGGACAGTGTGCGCTTGCGGCATATCTCGTTGGCGGGTTCTTCCGCGCAGTGCCCACAAGATTTGCGGAGATACTCACGCAGGGTATTCCGCATGCATTCGGCGCAAAGGCGGCCATGCCTGTGGTCAATGCGCTTGCGGTGGCGGCGGCGATAACGGCCTGGCTTGCGATCTGGCGCCGGGTCCGCCGGAAATAGGCTTTGCTGCTTTGCGCCAGTCACGCATGGCCATGCCGTAGCGCTGATGGAACAATCGCTTGAGATGAGCAGTGGAGTTGAACCCAACGGACCTGCCAAGTGAGGCGATGTCTTGATTTGTGGTAGCGAGCAGTCCGCAAAGCCGGTCAAGCCTGTAGGCGAGGATTGCCTGCTGTATTGACTGCCCTTTCAACTGCCGGAATCGCAGGTTCATCAGGCTGCGCGAGACCCGCATGTGCTCAATCACGTCTTTTGCGCATATCCCTTTGCATGCGTTCAGCCGTATGAATTCGTCCGCCCGTGCCACAAGCTGCGTTGCGGGCGGTATGAAGGCGGTTGAGTTTCGCGTGAACACATTGATGCTCTTTATGCTCAAGATGATGGATTTTGCCCGGCGGCCGGACATCATTGCATCCAGCAGCTGTGCGGCCTTGAGTCCTTCCTCCTCGAACGGCGGAAGCACGCTGGAGAGATTCGGCTTGGCGCTTCCGCAGATGAAATCGTCGTTGTCGCACCCTATGACACAGACTGAGCCTGGTACT
>SUVZ01000091.1 GCA_015061765.1 Lentisphaerota bacterium | reverse complement strand
GCCAAGCCAATTCGGGTGAAGGGCAACGGCGCCGTTCTTTCTGGACTCGAACCGGTTCCGGATGACAGCTGGCGCGATCAGGGCGACGGGCTGTGGCTGTCGACGAACAAGATGTTCTGGGGCGCGTGCCGCCCGCGCGTTCTTCTTCCCGACAGAACGATGGTTTCCGTGGAAGTGAGTAATCCGGCTTTCAAGGATCCCAAATTGCTGAAGGTCGGTCAGGCTGCCTGGGGCCCGAAAGGAATCTGGTTCAGGTGCGCACCCGGAGAGCGTCCGCAGGATTACCGTTTGAGTGGCTACTACCGCGTGTCTGGTGTGGAAGTGGTTAACCGGCACAACTGGATTGTGGAGAATCTCATTGTCGAACATTTCACCAATGACGGCATCAATGTGCATGGTCTTTGCCGCGGACTTTATTTCTTCGACATCGTTGCGCGCCAAAATGGTGACGACGGCTTTTCGATACATGAAAATGTGTATGCGTCGGTGCGAAATCTGCATGTCTGGGGGAATGATTTCGGAATTTCGGACATATCGCAGTCCCAGTCGGTGTTCAGCGGAGTGGTGGCTGAGTCGAACCGAATATGCGGTGTGGACTTCCATGGCGGAATCCGGATATTGCGCGATGCAACCGTGCGTGACAATCTAGGAAATCAGATCGCCATCAGCAGCGAGGTCAGGGGTAAAAATGCAAGCAACCCCAATCCAATGCTGCGCGGCACTGTTCTTCTGGAGGATGTTAGGGTTGAAGGCGGTAAAGGAGCTGGCGTGATTGTGAAGCCGGGATGCACGGTGAGCATTGTCAACAGCCGGATCAGTGGAGTTCAAACCGGGCTGAAACTTGAGGGAGGGCGTGTCCATCTTGAGAATTCAACGGTGGAACGGTGCACTCAGATGATGGAAAAAGCTCCCGGTTGCGAGTTTACGTGCGCGGAAACGCGATAAGTAGCGCTACCCGTTCCAGGCGCAGGAATCGACCGCGCCCGTCTTTTTTGTGAGCGCGCGGGCATCGAGCCCGCGCGGGTTCGATGGAGAGGGCTTGCTGTTTCGTTCCTTTACGCTGCTATCATAAGTTTGAGCAGCTTGTCGTCGTTCCATACGAGTTCCTTAATCAAAAATCGAAGCGTAGGCTCGATGCCTACGCAAAAGAAAAAGAACGGGCGCGGCCGATGAGGTTAATGTTACCAATGTGAAAGTGTTGCCAATATCCAATTCCAATGCCCAATTGGAAACTGTCAACATTGGAACTGGCATCATTTCTACACTGGCAACATTCAACTCTCAACTTTCAACTCTCAACTTTCAACTCTAACCGATCCGGGGGCCCCTTTGGGGAAGGGGCGGGTTTTAATGCGTCCGCCGTGTTCTCCACGGCGGCGTCTCTTGTGCAGAAGATAAATTCGACGGCTTCAACGCTAATCGGAAACATGGGCTGAAAAGGGAGATAGGGCGATGGCGTCGATAGACATGGTTGAGATAGGCAACATCGAAAACCGGTACATCATCAACAAGCAGACGTGCGAAGTGGCGCTTTCGCGGGTGAAGTCGGAGATCGACGGGCTCAACAACGAGGCACAGGCGGATATGACGCGCCTGCAGTCGCTGGTGGATCGCCGCGACGAATCGTACTCCACGGCGACAAACCTGATGACAAGCATTTCCGATACCCGCGCGAATGTGATACGGAATATGTAATTGAGGTCGGCGGATAGGTGAACGGGATTCGTTTGTTCCGTTTCGCTCAAAATGCGGTCTGTCCCGTTGGTGTATTCTGTTTGTTGCACAGTAATTTTAAGAATGTTGCCAATGTGGAAATGCTGTCAATAACGAGCGTAAATTTTCAATTTTGGGGTGTCGAAGGTGGAGTTTAAAGGAAACCCTTTCCACTTTACTCTGCTTGCTCGGAAAAATATATTTCTAAAATCTCCAACCTTTTGCCGTTTCATGGGTACGGAATTATATAGCTTATTGTGGTCGCTTAAAATACGAAATAAAGGACGAAAGCCGTGACAAAGAGAGAAGCTCTCAATGGAAAACCGTATACGGGAAATCCGCACGTGCGGTTTGACGCGGGGGATGTCGCATTGGTGGCAACGCCGAGGTGTGAGTCTCTACCGCACAAAACATGCGAAACTAGCGTCCAGATCGCAACTACGGCAATGCGGCTCCTCTCGCTCGCGGCATCATGCCTCATCGCGCACGGCGCGTATGCGGCGGAGATACAATGGAACGTCAGCCACGGCGGAGACATGCAAATCGATGCCAACTGGAAAGACGGCGCAAAACCGACGAATTCCGACACCATCAAGATCGCACGTAAGAACGACAAGCCGATTACGCTCTCCGAGGACTTGACCGCCTCTGGTGGCAACAGCTATTTTGTTGCCAACTTCGAGCTTGCTCTTACAAACTCTGCCGGTGAGTCGCGGACGCTGTCGCTCTCTAAGTTCTACGCAGGCGGCGGTTCGAAAACGGTCAGCCTGACGGCCGGAACGCTGGCGTTCTCAGACAGGCTCTATATGGGTGACAGCAGTGCTTCTTACACGAACGACACGTTCATCGTCGATGGAGCCAATACGGCTTTTGATGGCGGAACAATCTGCGTAGGAACGAAATGCCCAAACTGCACTTTCGTTGTGCAAAATGGCGCGACGCTCACAGGTTCGCAGCTCTATGTCGGGCGCAACCAGATGAACGACACCTCCCCTTCGACAAACAGCTGCTTCCGCGTGACGGGAGCGGGATCATCGGCGACGTTCTCCTATGCGAACCAATCGGCCACTGATTCGGGCGTGTCATTTGGAGGAAACGGTCTTTGCCGCATTGAGGTTCTGGACGGTGGCTGCCTGAGCGTCACAAATCTTGCCGTTAGACGTCATCCCACGTATTCGGCAATCCCGTGGTATGGCGACAATTCTGTGCGTGTCTCCGGCGTGGGCAGCAAGGTCATCGTCAATGGAGGACGCAATAAAGGCTTTTGGCTTGGAAGCGCCGCCGCGCCGGGATGTTCGGTGACGGTCGAGGACGAGGCGACATGGGAAAGTCATGGCGAGTTCAAGATCGCGGACGACGACACCACCAACGCGGTTTTCCGTGTCGCTTCCGGCGCACGGGTGTCGCACGATGTTTACTCGGTAAAAGTTGGCACTACCGCCTCCGCCAGGAACGCGGCGCTGCAAATCGACAACGGAGTCATGGAATGTCTGGCTGATGGCGGGATAAGTGTTGATGGCCAGGACAGTCATATTTCCATATCGGGTGCGGGTGCGCATCTCTCTTCACCAAATGGTGCTGTTACATTCAACGCAGGAACTCGGCTTGAAATCGAAATCCCGAATACAGGATTCACGAGCGGCGAGCCGCCGATTACCTGCAAGACGCTGACGTTCGATGCGGGATCGTCGCTCGTGGTCACGCTTGAAAAGGCGAACAACCCCGGCGGGCGCGTGGTGCTTGCCAGGGCGACCGACGACATCACGACGCTGGGCAATCTTTCGGTGACGCTTCCCGAGGGCGTAGGACTTGATACTTCAAATGCGAAGGAACTGGCGGTCAAAGTGCCGACTTCCGGTTTTGTAATCTTCATCAAGTAAGGATAGGTTATATGAACAAAGCTGCTTTCCTAGTTGTACTTTCAGCAACGGTGTGTTCCGCATTCTCTGGTCAGGTGCGGAGCGTTCCGCCGTTGCATGTTGAATACGGCGCAAAGCCGAAATTTGCGTTTTCGCCGTGCGCGGCAAAGATAGCCGATCATTCGCTGCGTAATCTTGTGGCGTCCGGCGAGAAGGTTGATGTCGCCGCGTTCGATGGGCTTGGCTCGGACATTTTCCTTGCGTGGGACGACGATTCTCTCCACATCGCATTGGAACCGCAAGGGAGAGAAGTGAAGGGAGATGCAATTCTTTCCGACGGGCGCAGGACGGTTCGCGCTCCGATTGGCGGCAAGACAGGAAATCTCGTCGACATTCCATGGAAGAAACTCTCGTCGGAAGGTGTTCCGCCGGACGGGCTCACTTTCGCCGCCGACCTCGAATGGTCGGGTTTGGACGTCGCGGCGCTTCGCGCGATGCCGAATGACGTTCGCCGCGCATACGTGCATACGTCGCTTGCCGCGCACACCGACAAAGAAGAAGCGTTCAGGGAAAATGCGTGTCTGCCTCGTCCGGACATGTGGGGCAAGATTAAGTTCGGGGACGACTGCGCCGTCGGAACGCGCAAGGTGGACGGTGATCTCGGAGATTGGCCGGTTGATAAATACTCAAAGTCGGTGATGCTGCCGCAGTTGATCGGCGAACGGTATGCAGCGGCATTCCAGACTGCATTTGATGACGATTTCCTTTATGTCGCGGCGCGGATTTCGCATCCTGACGGGAGACCGACAAACTCGGCTTTGGCAGAAACCGGAGCGGGTTATCGCGGCGGCGATGCGCTCCAGATACGGTTTTCCACAGACGGCAAGACCCCCTGCTCGCTATGCGCGTGGATGTCGCCGACAGGCCCTGCGCTTACCGTCGACACGAGGAATCCCGGCGAGCGAGACCTTCTGAAGCGCGGCGCCTTGCTTGCATTAGGGAGGGCGAAGGATTGCGCCACGATGGAAATCGCGCTTCCTTGGTCGGTTCTTGGCGCGAAGGCGAAGCAGGGTGACGAATGGCGAATGACATATCAGCCGTGGTGGAACGGCATAAGCAAACGGTTTACTTTCTTCGCTCCGCTTGTATTGGAGCGTCCGCCAGCCAAGACGGTGACGGCGGAAGTCCCGAAAGCCGGATCGGTGTCTCTTGGCGTGTTCGACATGGCGGGGCGGCTTGTGAAGACGATTTTAAAGTCAGATTGGCGCGAAGCAGGCAGGATAGTCGAACCTTGGGATTTGAAGGATCAATGGGGAAAGCCCGTCACGCCCGGCGAGTACGTGGTGAAGGGTCTCGTGACAGATGGCGTCAATGCCGAGTACCTCCACTCGCTTCTCAACCCGGGCAACCCTTCATGGCCTACGGTTGATGGCCGCGGCGACTGGCTCTCGGACGAGGCCCCGCCTCAGGGTATGGCAACGGATGGTGAGATTGTGTTCGTGGCTGCGCCGGGAAGCGAGAAGGGTTTTGCGGTTATGGCGATCCGCAAGGACGGCAAGCGGCTGTGGGGTGTGGGTGAACAGTTCTATCCAAGGTGTGTCTCGCTGTCGTATCTTGACGGGGTGCTGTATTCGCTGTGGTCGGGTCCGATAAAGGATGCGTCGGCCGCTGCGAACGGCAGCAAGGCGGGGGCTATGGGGCGCGCGGTTGTCATCGCCTACGACGCGAAGACGGGAAGGAGGGTAGGCTTTTCAGCAAAGGACGCGAGGACGGAACTCGGTCCGCGCTGGCCGTATCGCGAGCAAGCCAGTAATCTCTACGATCTGATCGCGGAAAAGTCGTTTTCGCCTGCCGTATACATAGGACAGCCGCGCTATTGGGATCAGGACGTTGGAGAGACCGACAACGCGATCGGTTTTGCCGCGCTGCCGGGTATTTTCGCGGTGTCGAAGTTCTACGACAACGCGGTGGAACTCTACGACGCGGCGGCACTGGAAAAAATCTGCGAAATAGCCATTGATTCTCCGGCAGGGCTGTGCAGGATCGGTGATCGCGAGTTGCTGGCGGTAAGCGGGAATCGCATTGTGAAGGTGGTTCTGTCCGGAAAGAAAGCAAAGGTCGCAAATCTGATTTCGGAAGGGTTGGCGGCGCCGGTTGCCGTTACGGCCGACAAGGCCGGAAATATATATGTAAGCGATTGGGCGGGCGATATGTGCGTTAAGAAGTTCTCGCCGGAAGGCAAGCCCATCGGCATTATCGGAAAGCGCGGCGGTCGTCCGTGGGCAGGGGAGTTCGAGAAGGACGGCATGCTTCTTCCGCACGGTCTTGCGGCGACGGACGACGGCATGCTCTTTGTCGCGGAGGCGGACATGATCCCGAAGCGTATCAGCGCATGGGATGCGAGCAGCGGAAAGTTCCTGCGTCATTGGACGGGCCCGACGCCATACGGAGGGATGTCGGGATTTTTGGCTGATCCGGATGAACCAGGATTCTTTCGTGCTGCGGGATGCAGATATTCCTGGGACGAAAAGAGCGGAGCCTGGGATGTCGTTTCCACCGAACTCCGGCGCATGAGCCATGATCAGCCGTTCATGCCGAACGGAGCTTCGTGCATGTCAGGCGGGTCCCGGATCGTCAAGCGCGGCGGCGATGTGTTTATTGCCGTGGGTCGGCGCAATCAGACTGTTTGGCTTAGGAAGACCGGCGATACGCTAACGCCATGTGCGGCGGTTGGCGGACTCCATTCGATGACGACGGATGACGGCACCGGACTTACATGCTGGGATTCGGACATAGGCAGGCATCTTTACCGCAACCGCCGTCCGCAATGCTTCAAGGGTCATTCGGGGAAGCGCGGACGCGCCGGAGACAACTACTCATGGAGCGATCTTAACGGAGATGGATTAGTCCAGCCGGACGAAATGACGTGGGTTGAGACATTGACACGCGGCGATAGCCTCGACAAACTCGCTGACGGCAAGTTGCAGTGCGAGTTCTACAACGGGTGGGGCGCTATTCCCGCTTCCGACGGCACACTCCACTTCGCCGGATTCGCGAAGGATGGCGACTGCATTTGGCGGCTGAAGTGCGAAAGGTGGACAAGGTACGGACCGGTATACGACATCCGCAAGGCGCGGCCGATTCACCGCGAACCTGGACGTGGAGTTCAATATATGGGTGTGTGGACTGCCGATGCCGGCTCTGTCATTGCCGCAGGCGCAATGAAGAATATACGCAACCTTAAATCTCGCGCGGCGATTTCGTCATTTGCACAGGATGGTTTCGTAAAGTGGGAGTTTGCCGCGCCGGATGGAAAAGGCGAGAAAAATGTCGCTGCAAGCGGCGTCAACGGCGAATGGAACATTCCCGGCATCGGGCGCATTTTCTGCACGTGGAACTGGTGGTGGAACTTCCGCCCGTATTTCTTCACGGAAGATGGGCTCTACGTCGGCACGTTCGGCAAGGAAACGACTCTTGGTCCGGAGGCGCTATGGGGTGAAAGCGCGACTTACTTCTTCCAGAAAAAGGACGGCACGCCCTGTCTGGTCAACGGCGCAAATCAAGGGGCGCATGTGTTCGCCGTTCGCGGCCTGAATGATGCGCGACGGTTTGAGGGGCGCGTTGTCGTGACGTCCGAAGAGATCGACAAGGCGGGGAAGGCCGTGAAGACAAACGCTCCTTCACGTGTGGATGATATGCCCAAGAGCGTAATATCGCTCGACGGCGTTCCGTTCCGCGTGGACGGCGGCAGGGGTCGTGGCTTTACGTCTTCGGTTGCGCTTGACAGGGTCGACGGGAAGATCGCCTTTAACGTAGATGTTGACGACCCTTCGCCGCTGGTGCAACCGGGGACGGACTATAGCACGCTGTTTGTTACAGGCGATTGCGTGGATTTTATGTTTGCGTGCGATCCCGTCGCACCGGACAACCGCCGCAGTCCCGCATTCGGAGACAAGCGGCTTTTGTTTTCCGAGATTGAGGGCAAAGGCGTTGCCGTGCTCTTCGAGCCGATAACAAGGCCGAGGGCGGAAAGGCCGAAAATGCTCATGGCGGCGGCCATAGATCGTATAACGGTCCTTGACGAAGCAAAGGTGAAGTTCGTAAAGCGAAACGGCGGCTATACGCTCAAAGCAGAGGTTCCGGTTTCGTCCATCGGCATTGACGCATTGCTTGCCGGGAATGACGCAGCCTCCATCCGCGGAGACGTCGGAGTTGTCTTTTCCGGACCGGCGGGTGGTCGGGAGCTTAGGTTGTATCGCTACAATGCCGATACGTCAATGACGAGCGACCTTACGACGGAAGCGACGCTGCAGCCGCGTGAATGGGGCGAAATGATTTTGCCGCAGGGCGCAAACCTTGTGCGTGATCCGTCTTTCGAAGAAGGAGGCGCCTGGGAGTTCAAGATTGTGCCCGCCGGCGACATTGCCGGGTATGTCGATGTCGCGTACACGGGAATGAAATCGCTCTACATGGAAACGCGTTCGCACATTTCCGTGGGCCAGACGGTGAAGTTGCCTGGGGATTGCGGAGGGAAGATCGCTCGACTGCGGCTCGTCATGCGCTCGAAGGGCCTTAAGCCGCAGGAGAGGAGGAAAGTCGGCAAGCCAGGGGCGTGGATGTCCGCATTGGCTTTCTGCCGCAATGCAAAGAACAGGATTCTTTCGACTGAAGGGCTGTCGGTCTTTGATAGCGACTCTAGCGGATGGGTTGGATTGAAGAGACGGCACAAGGGGGATCGCCCAGGTCCGGTTGACCGCGTTGATTTTTTGATTCCTGAGGGGACGGACAATATCCGCATAGATTTTAAGACAACGACGCGCGGACTTGACGTCCCGGCATGCGTGTGGGTCGATTCCGTCGAATTGTCAATTACCGATCCAGACGGCGCTAAATGAAAGGCGGTAGGATGATGAGGACACTCCATGGAACGATTTTTGCGGTGGCTTTCGCGTTTGCGGCGCACGGCGGTGCCGATGCCCGGGCGGCGGCCAAGACCGTGTGCTTCAACGAGGACAACGAGCACTTCTACTCAGCGCATCCTGCGGAGGACATGACGCGCGAGGGATGCCGCGCGCTTGTCGACGCGTATGCGAGGACGGGGACAATCCGCTCGCTGCTGTTCTGCGTGAACCTGCAGCGGGCATTGTACGACAGCGACGTCTGGGAGCGGTTCCGCGACCTTCCTCCTGACACGCGGTACGTGCGGAACCTGCGGCTTCTCTCCGAGCGCGGCGTCGACCAGTTCGCCGAATGGCTTGGCCGGTGCCGCGAGACCGGCATCGAGGGATGGCTTACGATGCGGATGAACGACTGCCACGGGCTGAAGGAGGCCGCGCGCGGAATGCCGTCGCGCCTCGCGTCCTGGCATTCAAGGCGATGGGAGGAGCATCCGGAATGGCGGCGCGCGCCATGGCGAGACGAACGCAGCTGGGAAGGGGCGTGGGACTGGAGCCATAAAGAAGTTCGCGACTATGCGCTCGCCCTGGTGCGTGAGGTCTTAGGCCGATGGGACCTCTACGGGCTCGAACTCGACTGGATGCGCTGGGGGATGTATTTCCGTCCCGGAAACGAAGCGGAGGGAAGGGCTCTGCTGACTGATTTCGTCAGGGAGGTCAGGCGGCTTGCCGACGGAGCGGCCGAGCGTCTCGGCCACCCGGTGCTCCTCGCCCACCGTGTTCCTGTGACGCCGGAGGCGTGTCTCGGACTTGGCTTTGACGTGATTGCCTGGTCGAAATGCGGTGCGGTCGATATGATTACGCTTTCCGAGTTCGGCAACGAGGTAGTTGCTTATCCTCCTGTTGATGTGTGGCGCGTGATGCTCAAGCCCGGGACGCGCATTAACGTGGCGGTAGGCCTCGTCGCAACACCGCATGCCGCATCTCGAGTCCTTTCACACGAGATATTTCGTGGAAGCGCGGCGGCGGCATGGGCCGCAGGCGCGGACGGCGCGTATTTCTTCAATGCGTGCTACAGGGAGCCGGATGAGATGGATGTTCTTGAGCGCGATCTGCGAGCGGCTGCATCGCCCGACGGCGTTGCCGCGGATACGCGGCGGATCGCCGTCACGTCCTGTACAACCGCTGCTCCCGGCACGTCTGCGCATGGAGGGTGTCTTCCTGCGCCGCTGAAGCAGGAATTCATCGGCGTCGACTTCTCGCGTATGGAGCAGAACCTGACGTTTCGGATCCCTGCGGGTCCGATCACGCCCGGAACGGAGGCCGTGCTTGAGCTTGCGTTCGACAAGGCCGCCGCGTCCATCGCCGAAAGGCTGCGGAAGATGCCGGTGCGCGTAAACTGCGAAGTGGTCGAGGCGTGCGGCGTCGCAGAGTCGGTTGATCAAGGCAGGGTCGATCCGTCCAATGTGTTCCAGCGATTCGCGGACTGGCCGCGCGACGCCGCACTCGCACTTCGCTGGCGCGTTCCCCTTGAAGTTTTAAAGAGTGGAGACAACGCAGTGGAGATACTCCCTCCCGATGACGCGCCCGGGCATGTCGTCTGGTGCGCATTGCGTCTTGCTCCGCCCCGAAAGGACTGCGAACGGTTTGGAAAGGTGAAAAAATGAGAATTCTGATCGGAACAATTCTTGCGGCGGTGGTGGTTGGTTATGCGACGCCGCTTTGTGCGATGAACCACAACTTGCTGAAACCGTGGAAGAATCCGCCGCGATGCTCTCCGCCGCAGACCCCTCTCTTCGCGTTTTTCAACCGCGCAAACAGCGACTTTATGTTCAAAAACGGTGGAAAGAAGGTGGAGATATGGTGTCAGGCCGGAGTGAGGACGGCGAGCGGACTTTCATGGTCGCTGCACCACAACCAGATCAACAAGCCGTTTTGCGAAGGTATGGCCGAGGCGTTCGCAGGGAATGTGTTCCGCATTGAGATTCCAACTGCTGATCTAAAGCCGGGGTTCTACGATGTTCGCGTGAAGCTGGTTGGACTCGGTTATGACAGGATAGCGCTACTCCATGATGCGAAAAGCGGCAAGGCAAGGCTTGAAGCGCCTGTCGGAGTATGCACGTTCGGGTGGAAGCCTGATGAAATGCCGATTGTCGCCGAGAGCGACTACCGCCCGAAGGACTTTGACGCGTTCTGGAAGTCGGCAATGGATGAATACCGTGCAATCCCGCTTGATTTGCGCATTGAGGAAAAGCCGCGCACTTTTACGGGCGAGGAGATAGACCGCTACAACATGGAGTGTGCGTGCCTTCCTCCAAACTTTGATCCCGCCGGAACGAAGTTCAACGAAGTCGTGTCGTACAAGGTAAGCTTTGCGGGGCCTGACGGCGGACGCGTTTATGCTTGGGTGGCGCGTCCAAAGGCTGAAGGCGTGCATCCTGCGCTCCTAGTCTATCCTGGTGCTGGGACTGGCGGCAGACCTCGTCCCTTGGATCAAGCACGGCACGGATACGTTGCAATGGATGTCCAGGTGCACGGTCTTGACGTGGAGTGCGACGGGAAGGCAAAGTACCCATGGTACAATGCACCGCTCGATACGTTTTCATCGGAGATACTCTCTCCAAAGGATCTTGTCTGGTACAATCTCTACCGACGCGCCCTTCGCGCCGTCGACGCACTCGCAGCCGAGCCGTGCGCAGACGCCAATCGTATTTCGGTCTGCGGCGGCAGTCAAGGCGGGCGTCTGTCGATAGTCGTCGCTTCGCTCGATTCGCGCGTCAAGGCGGCGGTTCCGTGCATAGCAAACTCGCCTAACATGCCGCACCTTTACTGGAC
>SUVZ01000090.1 GCA_015061765.1 Lentisphaerota bacterium | reverse complement strand
GGTTGATAAAAAAGGTGTTGAGATTATTGAGATTGTTGTTTCGCCCAGTTCTGTTCCGATACTTTATCATGGCGTTTGCTATTACCGTTCCGGCACGACCAAACAAGAGTTGACGGGTGTTGCGCTACAGCAATTCATTTTGAAGAAGCTTGGACGTTCCTGGGATGACATCAAAAATGATTATGCGACTTTAAAGGATATTGACCGCACCGCTATCCGCTACTTCATTGAAAAAGCAAAGCTTGCACATCGCATAGATGTTAAAACGAACAGTACGAAAGTTGAACAGGTGTTGGAGTCTCTCGGTTTGATAGATAGCGCCGGTGGACTCAAAAATGCCGCGCTTTTGCTTTTCGGTAAAAGACCGCTCAAGTTTTTCCCTTGTGTGGAGTTCAGAATCGGGCGCTTCGGGCGGCGTGAATCTGATCTTATTATTCAGGATTCGGTCGAGGGGAACATCCTTCAGATGACTGATAGGGTCATGGATATATTGAAGGCAAAATATCTTACTTCTCCCATTCATTATGAGGGATTGCAGCGCATAGAACAGTTGGAGATTCCCGAATCGGCGCTTCGTGAAGCAATCTTCAACAGCATCATTCACAAAGATTATACCGGTGTGCATATCCAGCTGAAAGTATACGATGACCGGATTGTCTTGTGGAACGAAGGTAATCTGCCTGATGGATATACGGTCAAAACCTTGATGGGGGTTCATTCCTCGCGTCCTCGGAATAAGAACATTGCAGCAGTGTTTTATCGTGCAGGTTTCATTGAATCATGGGGACGTGGAATAGACAAGATTCGTGATGCGTTGGCGGAAGCGAACCTTCCGGCTCCGAAAATCGAAGCTTTTTGTGGAGGCGTCAAACTTACGATCATGCGACCGCAAAATGAGGCTGTTGCTACCTTAAAAACCGGCGCGAAAGCTGTCTCAAAGGCAAAAGGAAGCGTGGTGTCGAAAAAAGATGACAGAGTAAATGACAGAGTAAATGACAGAGTAAATGACAGAGTAAATGATAGAGTAAAAATTGTTGCTGAGGTGTTGCTGTTGGTAGAGAATAATCCCGGAGTGCGTTCTGAAGAACTTGCGCAGCTTGTGAATAAAAGCCTATCGACGGTTTCCAGGTCACTCAGGATTCTGAAAGCAGATGGCAAGATAGAATTTCGTGGTGCGCCCAAGAACGGCGGCTACTTTGCTAAGTGATGCGGGTGATGTAATATGAATGATAAAAAGATAGTTCTTGTCCTTGGCATGGGTACATCTCCGGCGGTGATGACGGAGTTTTGTAGGTGAAGGTGAAGATGGCTGCGTGGATGAAAGATGAGATTACGCTCAAAGACGGTACGAAGGTTGCCGCCCAGAGGCCGATTATCGTATCGGCGAGCCGTTCGACTGATGTGTCGGCGTTTTATTCAGATTGGTTTATTGAGCGGCTCGAAGCGGGGTATGTGAAGTGGTTTAATCCGTTTAACGGAGTTCCTCTTTATGTATCGCTTTCAGCGGCGCGGCTATTCGTATTTTGGTCTAAAAACCCGGCCCCGATGTTGAAGCCAATGCTGGGGCGAAAAGAGTCGCCGCTTGATATTCTTGATGCGAGAAAAGCGAATTATTACTTTCAGTTTACGATGAATGATTATGATGCGGAAAAGATTGAGCCACGAGTGCCGCGTCTTGAAGAGCGCATCGAGACATTTAAGGCGTTATCTCAGAGGATTGGGCGTGATCGTGTAATCTGGCGGTTTGACCCGCTTATTCTTTCGGATACGCTTACGGTAGAAAAGCTTCTTGAAAAGATTGAGCGCGTTGGAGACAAGATCGCTCCTTTTACTTCGCGCTTTGTTTTCAGCTTTATTGATATTGCCGCGTATCGCAAGGTAGCGGCGAATCTTGAGCGCGGCGGGATTAAGGCGCGTGAATTTAATGAGGGCGAAATGGAAGAAATCGCCGCTCGCATCGGTGAACTTGCGAAAGGTTGGGGGATTAAGGCGGGAACGTGCGGCGAGATAAAAGATCTAGAACGCTTCGGCGTTGAGCATAACCGCTGCATTGATGATAGGCTTATCGCCAAGTGCTTTCATAATGACGCTAAACTGATGAAGTTTATCGGCGCGAAGTTTGTTCAAGGCGATATGTTCGCTTCAACAGAGGAAGAGCGTTTAGATCGCTGGGTAGTCGCGGATGATGTTCATACGAAGCATAAAGATAAAGGCCAGCGTGAAGCATGCGGTTGCATCATGTCGAAGGATATCGGCGAATACAACACCTGTCCGCACCTGTGCCACTACTGCTACGCGAACACGAACAACGTAACGGCACTTGCAAACTGGAAACGCCACTGCATCTGCCCACACGCAGCGACGATAACGGGGAAGTGAGATACGGGTAAGGATGAACGATGTCTGAGTTTTGTGACAGAATTTCCAGTCTGGATGTGATCAGTTTTGATAAGATCATCGGAACGGCGGCGGCGTTGATTCCTCCTGATCAGTTGCCGACAGCCAAAGCACGTGTGTCTGGCGGGATTCGCCTGTTCAACAGCGAATTCGAATTGAATGATTATCTTGTTGCATTTGGGGAGATTCATCGAGCGAAGTTGATGGAATTCCTGCCGTCTATTCCATTTCAAGAATGTGTTGATACTGGATTGATTCTGGTTGACTGGGGATGTGGTCAGGGTGTCGCGTCTGCGGTTACGCTAGATTATCTTCGCTCACGGAGTTATCAGGTTGAGATATGTGCTGTTCGACTGATTGAACTGGTGAAACCCGCATTGAATCGAGCGTTGGGAATCGTCAACAAGTATCAGTTGCCCTCATCTTGTGACGTGCTGGCGCTTGAATGGGACCGCAAAGGAATGGATTCACTTTGTGAGGATCTTCCTGAGGGCGTGCCGGTATTGCATCTCTTCTCGAACATCCTTGATGTCGTCGGACTCGACATCGAGGGCATTCGGGAAACAGTCGAGAAAATGCGCGGCGGGCGGCGCAGTTATGTGTTGAGCGTTGGACCCGACATGGTGACGAAACGATCCTCGCCGCCGCAGTTGCTGGATTTTCTGAAGAGTTTCGAACGACCCCAGCTGTTGCATGTCTATCCGAATAGCGGTACAGGTCGGATTTATGGAAATTGGAAATATTGGCCTTACGCTTACTGCAAATGCTATGGATTTGCGTATGCGCTCAGCCCGATTGAAGTCCAGCCGATCATTGAGCCCCCGGTTGCCGAGGTGGGGACTGCTCCACAGTCAATGCCAGTTACAACAGAACTGCCGTCGTTGCTGCCGCCTGATCCAGAAGATATCTTCATGTATGCATCGGCTGGGATGCTTGAAGAACTCGAGTCGCTTATCAAGGCTGGCGTTGATGTCGACTATCGAAACGAGAAGGGGGCCTCCGCGCTTTATTTTGCTGCAAAGCACGGGAATCTGTTGTGCGTGCGGTCGCTGGTCAAGGCGGGTGCGAATGTTGAATTGGGCGTATTCGGGACAAGAATGACTCCATATCTGATAGCGGTGAAGTACGAAAGGCTTGATGTGATGAAAGAATTGGCAGAGTCCGGATGCGATGTTTTTGCCCGTGACCATAAAGGACGTGGAGCCGCCGATATTGCCCGCGTGTATGGTCTCGGTGAGGCGGTTGTGACTGCCGTTGAATCAATCAGTAAAGGAACGAAGTAATGTCCGTGAAGATCTGGATTGGAAGCGAATACGACAACTCTCACGAAAACGCGATGGCAGGCGAGGCTATCGCCAAGTTGTCAGAGGCGTATGCGGACCTCGACGAGGAGTGCAATGTGCTCGTCAACTTTCGGATTCCAGGTGATCCGCCGAGACGTCCAGGAGAGAAGCCGTACACGTCGGAGATAGACCTTGCCGTTCTCAAGCCAAAAAACCTGATTGTCATTGACCTGAAGAACTACAAGGGCGCTATTGAGTACGGCGACGTCGGGCAGTGGATATGTCACGCCGCCGAGGGGGATGTCCAGGTTCACGGAGGACGCGAGGGGCGGACGCCATACGGCCAGCTTTGCGACTACCGCCGTCAAATGATCGCGCTTCTTGCTTCAAATCAGGCAGAGTACTTGGATTTGCGGGGACATGTTCGTCCGTTTGATTTTCGTCGCTTTGTCTCAGGCATGGTGCTTTTCCCCGACTGTGAATCCGTTGTCGACGAGGGAAGTTTCGAGACGGAGTGCGGGAGATGGCTTTCGGTAAGACGGATGGGCGGCTTGGCTTCTGCCGTCAGCGGACAGTGTGGTGGACGCGATGCGGTGCTGACTGCCATCGAAATGTCGAAGTTGATAGCCCATGTCTTCAAGTTGACTTCGGCACACATGGTTGGCGGGGTGCCGAAAGTCGGTGCCGCTCCGATGAAAAGCCCTGTGACGCCCATAGTGAAGGTTGTCACCGTCGAGCGTCCGGTGGAGGTTCGCGTCGAAGTTCCGAAAATCGTCCGCGACGAATACGGCGCAATCCTGATGGCATACGAAAGCGACGATTCGAATCACAAGAAGATTGCGGACATGAGCGACATCTTCCGTCGGCTTGTGTCCCGTGAACGCAAGCGCAAGTTCAAGGAGACGCAAGTTCGTTCACTGGGAACGGCGGCCGAACTTCTGCTGAAGGATGACGCCGATCTGACGCGTTGCGCCACACGCCTTTTCCGATTGAGCGCGGCAGTCCACAAGACAGAGAATCTTGTCGTGTCGGATTCTGACGTGAACGAGACTTTCAAGACGCTCTGCCGCGTTGCGGAGAAGTTCTGCGGCGAGCCAATGCCGAAGGAAATCCGCGAGCGGTGCGATGCGATCGCATATCGAACGGCCATGGCTGCGTCCCGCAGCACGCAAGACGGGTTGAAGGCCTTTTTCCTGGAGGTCAAGTCAATCGATGCCGAACATGGCGTGTTCACGGGAATCGTGCGCGACGATGAGGCGCGAACGGAGCTTGTCGTGCGGCTCCCGAATTTCACGCTCGAGGTCGGCATGGTGGTTTGCGCCATTACCCCGATACGGGACGGGGTGGCCTGGAAGGCGTCGGAAATCGTCCTTGAACCGGACTACCTTCTTTCCCCGCAGTCAATCGGAAGGGCTTCCGTCTACGCCAATCCGGGATTGTATTTTTGGTTGGACGTAGTCAAAGACGATCCCAAGGACAAGTATCGCATTTCTGGAACCGACGGCATCAACATGGGCGGGCATCTTCTGCTTGGAAACTTTGCTAACGCCTGTCTTGCAGAACGCTGTGCCGGTGGTACCAAGACGGAACGTGATCTTGTTATTGAGTTCTATCGCGAAAACGCCGTTGAGTTCACCGATGCAAATGTTGGGAATGGGTGGTTCCAGCAATGTGTACGCGAGGAGAATAATATTTCACACGTGTTGAATGACACGCTCCCGAATGAACACGGAATTCGGAATCGCAACTGGCAAATAGAGGCACCGCTCTATTCTCCGCAATATGGTCTCTCCGCTCGTGCCGACGCATTATCGTATGCTCCTGACCGAACTTCAGTGGTCGTATTTGAACTTAAATCCGGGAAGTGGGATAGTTTCAAGGGGGAACGTCCCAAAGAAGAGCATGTTTGCCAGCCGTCGTTTTACGGTGACATTCTTGGCTTCAGTGCGGGGTTGACGCGTGAATCGGTCTTGCCGTTTTTGTATTACGGCAAAACGATTGAGGCTAATCGATTTTCGCCTGAAAAGAACGGACGGCTTTTCCTCAGACCAAATACACGAAATCTTTCTGTCGGGCAGCAGGTCCGCTATTTCACATCCATTCGCAATGCGATATTGGCTATTGATCGCTTGGCACGTTCGGGGGAATTACGAAGTGTCATAGACGGTCTTCGCGCTACAGATTTCCGCAACCCGGAGTGGAAATTGGAAGGGACCATGTGGCTCAATTACAAGAAGCCCGAACTCGAGGCCCTGCTCGCACCTTTCCAAGATGCGTCTGAACTTGAAAAACGCTACTTCTACCGCATGCTCCAGTTTGCTGCCGAGGAGAGTTTCGTGGCGCGCATAGGCGACGCTGGCGCGGAAATTGGGCGCGGAGGCATTTCGATGTCGTGGCGACTACCGGTAAAGAAACGTCAAGAAACGGGGATGCGGCTTTCCGACCTTGTACGAAAGCCTCAGTCCGATGACGAGGATTACTTGCACCGCATCGTTCGCCTCACATTCGACACAACACGCAATCGCTGCAATGCCGGTTGTTCCATTCGGCAAGGAGACGGCGTCGGGCTATATGCCGAAGGTCCTGAAGCCAACCTGACGAACAGCATCGTCTTTAGCGCGGCTGTCGAGAAATTGGAGGCGGGAACAATCACGTTGAAGCTGGACGATCCTCAGCCCGCCGCTTTGTTTGGCTTCAGTCCGACCTCCCGTTTCGCCGTCGAGGCATCTCCCATGAACGGCATGGGAGACTATAAGGCCCTCTGGCATTTCCTGACAGGTGATGCACGACGCAGGGCACTTGTCTTGAACGAGAAAAGCCCGGAAGTGGATTCCCGCGCGGTATTGCCCGTCCCTCTCGAAGAGATGGAACGGCGTTATTCCGGCGTGTCGTCATGGCTTGGCGAGGCATGGCGGGCCAAGGACTGGTTTCTCCTCTGGGGCCCTCCTGGAACAGGCAAGACCTCGCACGCCATGCGAGCCCTTGTGGACGAGGCGATGGCCGTTCCCGGACGGAGAGTGCTTCTTCTGGCCTACACCTACAAGGCCACGGACAAGATATGCGAGATGTTGGAGGCGAGAATCCGCGAGAGGAATGGCGAGATGTACATGCGGATAGGAAAAGTCCAGAAGTGCGATCCCGTTTTCCGGTCGCGGATCCCGGAAGAAATGCATCTTGCCAACCGCGATGCGGTCCGGGAAACGCTGAACAACACGCGCATTATCGTGAGTACGGTTTCCACGCTTGGCCCGAGCCATGCGATATGCGGGCTCGTAAAGCATTTCGACCTTGCCATCGTCGACGAGGCTTCGCAGCTTCTCGATGCGCATGTCCTGCCGCTCTTTTGCGCAAAGCGCCTTGACAATCAAGCTGGTCCTCTTGTTGACAAGTTCATCTTCATCGGAGACGACAAGCAGCTTCCGGCGGTCGTACAGCAATCCGAGATTACATCACGTATCGAGGACCAGGAATTGGTTCGGCATGGGTTCCGCGACTGCCGGGAATCGTTCTTTGCGCGACTGAAGCGGATTGCCGGGGAAGACAAGAATCTCTGCGGAATGCTCGACACGCAGTTCCGCATGCATCCGATGATAGCCGATTTCTGCAACGAGTTTTTCTATGACGGAAAACTGAAAAACGGCACCGCGCCGCGCCAGATGGTGGGGCTCCCTGCCGCACGCGAAGGCACGACGCCTTTTGAACGTTATGTCCTTGGGACGCGGCTGGGTTTCTTCCCGGTCGAGGAAGGACGAAGGGGCGGCGGCAAGACGAGCGATGCCGAAGCCCGGATATGCATGAACATCGTCAAGACCTTGCTGGCTGGCGCGAATCGTCCGAATACGGAAGACCCTAACGGGGCTCCTGTGAAATACGAGAGCAAAGACATCGGCATCATCGTGCCGTTCCGCAACCAGATAGCCTGCGTACGCAATCGGATTGCGGAAGAACTGGGCCCCGAAGCCGAGGCGGCCATCGTGGTGGACACAGTGGAGCGCTATCAGGGCGGAGAACGTCCGGTCATCATCTTTTCGACTGTCATCACGTCGGCGGAACAGGCCGACTGGATATCCGCGAAGCGGTATGATGATGACGACGACGGCGATGAATTGGATGTAGAGATTGACCGTAAACTAAATGTTGCAGTCACTAGGGCGCAGGAACGGTTCTATCTCGTTGGGAATGAACGGGTGTTGAACAATCTACGAGCTTATGGTGAGTTGCTTCGTTGGATTTCGGATCGCGGAGGATTCTGCGAATATGGCGCGGAGGAAATGATGTTTTGATTTCTACATTAGAAACAATTTGTAGTAGCGGTCACGATGAAAACAAAAAGGAGATAAAATGGCTAACCATCATGATGAAAACACCAATGTGGTTATTTCAAGTTCAATTCGAGCATCATCCTCAAAAGAAACAAATTGGACGCCTACGCCAATCCGAATGGAGGGCAAGTTTGTTTTGCGGAGGGCACTTGTATTTTGGCGGCTATTTAGGAAAACGAGAGAAGATGGCATCCATATAACACTTTCTGCACTTCGTGTGCATCCAGATTGGTCGGAGACTTTTGGTAGATGGGATCTTGTTCCAAACGCACGGGATGTGTGGCTTGACGCAAATGCATTTTTTGCAGGGTGCGATTTTGCAGGTTTTGGTTGTAATGTAGCCGTTGATGCATTAGTGGAAAGTTTTCGGATTGGTGACATCGACTTGGGGCATGAACTTCGGAGACGTGTTGATACACGACTTTTATTTTACCATTATTATCCGCAACTTATTGTGCCGTCTTATGGAAATCCATTCAAAGGCGCGCTACGTTGTTATGGAATCATACTGTCGCCTAATGTTGAGGATGTTAATGCACAGTTGCAAGCCGACCTTGAAATGTTTAAGGTTATGGTTGGTCGTCACAAGAAATTTCCCAGAACAGTTGGAGGAGTTGATCAATTTTTGTTTCCAGGACTACGTGAAAATTGGGGATGGCAGTTGGGTGAACTTTAAAATACATTCTTGATTGCACACTGCGAGCGGCGAGTAGGGGATAGAAAGGATTTGAAAATGAAAAGCGAAATGAATAACGGAATGATCGGGGCGATTGTCGGTGATATTGCCGGATCGCGGTTTGAGTGGTATAATCAAAAGACTAAGCGATTTACTTTATTGAGGGCGAAAGGGGAGTCTCGTCATCCGTGTTATTTTACTGATGATACTGTGATGACTTTGGCAGTTGCAGATGCGATAATGAAATGGCGTGAGAATGGTGGTGGGGCGTATGACGCACTGTCTGCTGAAGCTGTTATGAGTATGCAGGATTTCGGAAGACGCTATCCATGTGCCGGTTATGGCGGAGCGTTTAGGCTATGGCTTAAGGATGAATTTCCTCAGCCGTACAACAGCTGGGGAAATGGTGCGGCGATGCGTGTGAGTGCATGTGGCTGGGCAGGGCGGACTCTGGATGAGGTTAAGGCGATATCCCGCGCTGTTACGGAAGTTACGCATAATCATCCAGAGGGTATAAAGGGTGCGGAGGCGACGGCTGTTGCAACTTTTTTGGCTCGTACAGGGGTGACTAAAGATGAGATTCGTGATGTTATTGTTCGCGATTATTATCCGATTGATTTTACGCTTGATGATATTCGACCAAGCTATAAGTTTGATGTTTCGTGTCAAGGTTCGGTCCCGCAGGCATTACAGGCGTTTTTCGAGTCAACTTCATTTGAGGATGCGATACGTAACGCCATTTCAATCGGCGGCGATTCAGATACTATCGCTGCTATCACGGGTGCTGTGGCAGGGGCGTATTATGGCGTGCCTAGAGATATTCGCGCCAAGGCTGAATCATTTCTTGATGTTTATCTTCTTCAGCGTCTGTACTATTTTGAGCGAATGTTTGCTTTAGGTTCGTGACGAAAGGAGTTGGCTATATGAGAGGCTTGTCTATCACATTGTTGTGTTTCGCTTGTGTCGGCATCGGTGGATGTTTGATGAATGAAAGCGGAGGTGCGAGTGGTGTTGTGGAAGAATCGTCCAATGAAGCCGTTGTAGAAGGGAATGTCGTTTCCAATGTTGTCGAGTGGCTTAAGCCTTATCAGATGAAAATTCCGTTTGCGGTTGAAAATGAAGGGAAGGATGTTTTTATCCGCGGCAATGTCGGGTATTTCCCGGCGCTGTTCAGTGAATATTCCATCGTCATTCATCTTAACGCCGGGAGTCAGAAGGCATATTGTTACGGCTATCTGCCGACGCGGGTGCCGGCTGAGCGCCGTGCAGACATGATAGAATCTCTTTTTCGTGCTGAATGTGCATACGGGCTCTCGCCCGCGACGCTTGTGCTGCAAGACGATGGAATGATTAGGTGTCAGACATGGTGCCGGTTATCTGCGCTGGAACGATCTCCGGAGAAAACCATGCCGAGGTTTATAGGACCCGCGATTGAAAAACTCTTTTCTTGTTCACATATGGTTGGATCTGTGCTTCTCGGCACAAACGAATCGGAAGAGGTCTCAAAGATTACCCCTGTTGAGATTTTTGAGCGTGATAAATTCGACAACAAAGCCGATACGAAGACGGTTCTCAACGCTTGTTTTTCGGACGGTGAGTATACGGTCGATGGTTCTGCCGATGACTGGTTCGGTAAACGTTTCAGGTGCGGCGATGATTCTGTCGGATTTATTCGTTCTGTTTTTAAAGGTGTTAGAAAGGATATTGGGGGGATGTATGACGAACTTGAATATACAATAGTCGTTAAAGACGGGATGACCTGCAACATCTGCGTCTTCCCTGTTGAGATTCCGGGAGATAGAGTCAATGATGTTGCTGATGCGGCAATGCGTCTTAACCAAAAGCTGAATTGCGCACTCTTTTGTGTTGACTATGAGAACAGAAAACTCTGGTGCCGCTTTTCTATTCCGGTGTCGTCGTTTGTAGACGATTCTGGGGCAAAAGAAATGAGTTACAATATTGTGGAGCTGAAAATCAATACAGTGGTAGAAGTCGCGGAGAAATCTGAGCTTTTCTCTACGATTATGGCGGCGAGTAGTTCGTTGGATCTCAAGAAGACTTCATTTTAGATTGGAAGATTGGCGGATATTTGCAAACGGTATAAAATGGGAAGCGCAGGCGTTTTTGGAGTCAACGTCGTTTGAGGATGCGATACGTAACGCCATTTCAATCGGCGGTGACTCCGATACCATCGCCGCCATCACAGGCGCTGTGGCCGGTGCGTATTATGGCGTGCCTATGGATATTCGCGCCAAGGCCGAAACGTTCCTCACGCCAGATCTGGCCGATACGCTGCATAAGTGCGAGAGGATGTTTGCGGAGGGAGCGGTTGATGGCGGCAAGGTGTAGGAGCGGACACAAGAATGCGTCCGTTAGGACTAGGGGGACGGCGGGTGAGGTGGAGCGTGCGGCGCATTGGGAGCAACGCGCCCTACCAAAGGTGGCGGTGGATTGCGGGATGGTTCGCTTTGCCGTATTCGGAATTGTGATGCAATGGTGTAAGATTTCGCCGTGAGTGGCGAGTAGGGGATAGAAAGGATTTGAAAATGAAGAGAGAAATGAAAAATGGAATGATTGGTGCGATTGTTGGGGATATTGCCGGGTCGCGGTTTGAGTGGCATAATCGAAAGACTAAGCGATTTACTTTATTGAGGGCGAAGGGTGAATCTCGTCATCCGTGTTATTTTACTGATGATACTGTGATGACTTTGGCAGTTGCAGATGCGATAATGAAATGGCGTGAGAATGGTGGTGGGGCGTATGAC
>SUVZ01000089.1 GCA_015061765.1 Lentisphaerota bacterium | reverse complement strand
GTGTCATGCAGGAGGTTCCGGAATATACGTCGGACAACACCGATTTTGCGGCGCGTACCGAACAGCAGTTCCTGGGCGTGAAGCAGGGTGAGGTGCCTTCGACGGGGATGGAGGCGGGCGCGAAGAGCGGCGTCACGGTTCGCCTCCGGGTGAAGAAGAACGAGGACTGCACATCCGACGTCACGATCGAGAAGGTTGTCGACAAGCCGGTGGAGAAAGCAACAGTGACGGTTGAGCGGTCGCTGCGCTCAAGGACGACGGTGGTGGAAAACAGGAATATGGCACAGCCGTTGGACGGAAAAGATCTGCCGGCAGGAACGCGGATCAGAAACGAAAAAACCGAATCCGGGCTGTGGAATACGCAGAAGACCGAGACGGTGCCGGAGCCGCCAGAGGGCGCAATACAGGAATCGTGCGAAAAGACGTTGTTTGAGCACAGTCATCAGAAAACGGAGGTCTTGAAAGATACTCCGGAAGCTGGCGACGTTTTGGACGTGCAGGTTGGAGACGGAAAAACGACGAGGCAGACGGTCCGGAGACTGGAGGACAATACTTTCGAGAAGGATGAGGTTGTTCGACAGGAGAATCCAGTCGAGAATGCGGTTGTAGAGACACGCAAAACACTAAGAGGCGTCAGGAAGGTTATGGTCAACCGAAATATGCCGGCGCCGGCCTCAGAGGCGAACCTGTCGATAGGTGACCTCGTAAGAAGCGAGAAGACGCCTGGCGGCAGGTTCAATCAGACGATCGAGACGAATGAAAAGACCCCGATAGGGGTTGTTGAGACGCTGGTTCAGGAAAATGCCCACAGCCGTGTAGAGCAGACCACGGAGAACGTGGTGAAGAAACCGTCGAGTGATGTACAGTCCGTAAAGGGGCATAGGAAAAGCAGACGGATAAGGACTACTGAGGAAGATACGTTTGATGTTACCGAAACGGATGATAAGGCAAAGCCGACAATCGACGTGTGCACAGGAGGCACGGTTGCCAGGAAAGAAAACAGAACCGAATACAGGAATCAGGAAACGATAGGGCAAAGGGAACCAGGTGTAAACGAAGAGATATCTGCGCAGGTCCGAACGAACGAGTATGGATTGAAAGACGGGACGGAGATTATTGTAACTCATGAAAAACAGACGAAGACGGCGAAAAGCGGTTCCGCATTGTACGAAGAAGAGACGACGGAGGCGATAAATGATACTGAAACTCCGGACGCGACGCGCGAGGAAGGTCAGATAGTCACGACAAGCAGTCATCCGAATGCCCACGGAAGCGCTTCAACCACAAAAAGGGTGCGCAAGGCTAAAGAGAAGGAAAGCGAAGAAGTCACTTGGAAGACAAAAGACGACTACTATGAATACACTCATACTGTTAAGGTGTACCGGAACCAAAAGACCGTGCCGAAGCCGCCGAACGGTAAATATAGATGTTCGGTAAGTCTCAGCATAAACGAATTCGGACGCTATGACGTTATCATCTCCACGACGAGTAGAACAGCGATAGCAGGAGACGTCGGAGACGCAGGGAGCTCTAACAGCGGCACGCAGACACGGTGGATACATTATCAGAAGAAAGATGGTCTATTATACAAGCGACCTGTATATGCTGATTTCACGGTACGTGTTGAAACGGGCGGAAATCTGCATACAACCATGCTTAATGGCGCGGAATCCGGGATGGGATTCAACAGCCATGACAATGGCCGCTTCGGGATTAAATATACTAACATTAGGTTTGGCAAAGAGGAGAAGGTGGAGGTAGTATCATGATTGATGGCGAGATGATCAAGGCGCAGCTTCATGTGCTTGCGAATGATGATGAAGACAGCGGACAGGGAGGCCAATACGATTTGGGGTGCCAGCAGTTTGACGATCCAATAGCTCCGCCGATCGGCGGCGATGGAATGCAGCAGTTTGTGCCGACATATGAAGATGAGCAAATTAAGATAGGTCCGGGCGTCGTGTGTGTCGGTCGAAAGCATTATAGGATAAATGGAATATCGGCCGAAAGTGGAGAGATGCGGCTGAAAATAGTGTTGGGGGGATTGAGAACAGCTGAAATCACGATCGAAAAGGGATCCGGGTTTGACGATCCGGAAGAGGAGACGTCGTACATCCCACTGTATATACTGGGAGAAAGAGGAGAGATAATAGAAGATTATAGATCCAATTTCTGTGTAGTGGCGAGGGAATGACATGGCAGTGAAATTGATAAAAGAGGAATTTAATTGGCTTGACGTCTCGAACATAAAGATTGAGAATCGACTTGCTGTTGGAGGGGGAGAGGATAGTCCTCGCGAATTGATTGCCCGTAGCGAAGACGAGGCGTTTATAAGACAGTTCGTCATAGATAGGCACGGAGCGAAATATGGTGCACAGAGGGCGTATTGTTGGGCAGAAAAGGGAGTGTGGATTAATGCATTGATAGATATAGGGGTATTGCAACAGGGAATCTGGATAAAGAAGGAAATAAAGGAGAATGATAAATTAGTGCCGGATATAGTGTGTCCGGATCCTGAAAAGGATCAGGTGGATGATTACATGGCGGTGTTTGGATATGGAGAGCATTTCTATAGGTATTTAGAGTCTTTGGTTTACAAAGAAGATTGGGAGATAGATTTATGGATAATTGAGAATGTACAGAAGAGTATAATTAATGCGAAGCGGGCTGACGTTTTGGGAATGATTTACAAAGATTTGGCAAAGATGAACATTGCAGCATTGGGACCGAAAGATGGATTTTATGTGAACGCAAAAGCAGAGGTGTTTGTCGATTGCATTAAAAATGTTGATTTCGAGCATCAGGAGAAAGTAGGGATAAGCATTGAAAGCGATGCGAAGTTGAAATTTTACAAAAACCAAGGAGTAATTCAAACAGATGATAAAATGGAGGAAAAGTTTACGCATCCAGATGGGGATGTAAGGTCATACGCAATCAACCCAACGTTAATTCTGAATGTCAGTGGTGGATCGAAAGAACTGAAAGATGGAAGGGATGGAGAGAGTGGACCGATAGTCTATAAAGAGGAGCAGATATATACAAGGCAGGAAGTAGATATTGAAATTGATTTTAGCGGATTCACATATGTAGATGGCTGCAATAAGGAGTTGGCGATTGCAATATTGGCAGCATTCGTTTTTGTCGAAGCAGAAGTTGCTTATTACAATGAAGAAACAGGTGCGATGAGGGGGTACAGTAGTGAATTTGTAGTTAAAGCCACGACAGAGAAAAATATAATTAGAATAGGCGACGAGGTAAGAAGTTTAGTAGAGAAATTGCTGCCGAAATACGAGGGTGAGTTAAATAAAAAGAGGATTCAGATATGTGAGATTGGATTTATTGCTGATGTTTCTTGGAATACAAGGTTGGATGATGAAAATTGAACGAAATGATTTTGTGGGCAAGCAAGTTCAATATTTAAAGTTGAATGACAGATGACAGACATTAAAATGGAGTGTCGGTGTTCTAAGAAGGTCTTGACTGCAAAAGGGTGATATGATACATTACGCAGCCATGGGGATGAATCAGGAAAGACCATACATTGGCATGCAAAATGGCAACATGTTCAAATCACTCCCATAAAACAAGGCTTATTTCTGCGACTGTAGCTCAATTGGATAGAGCGTTGGCCTCCGAAGCCGAAGGTTGCTGGTTCGATCCCAGTCAGTCGCACCAGTCGGTCAGATGCGTCAGTCAGTCTGCTTTTGCCGCCGAATCGATATTGCCTATCAGTGTTTCACGCAGCGAGGTGAATTCGGGTGTATCCATAGCCTTGTCGTTCCAGTCAATGAACGTCTGTTGGAGATTCATGAAGAATGCGCGCGTGGCATCCTTTTCTTCAAACCCGTAGTCTGTGAAGAGCGCTTTTTCTACAACGTCGAACATTATCTTCTGTCGTTCCACCGGCGTAGTCGCATCGGAATCGGAGAATGCATTCTGCTGGAGATATACGGCATCCAGGAATTCGGCCTTTAGGTAGGTGGTGAAGTCCGCCAGCGAAGTCCCTTCCTCGCCGACAACCTTCATCATCTGGCCGATCTCATTGCCCTTGCGGAGAAGGGTACGGGCCTTTTCGACACGATCCTGATCAATGACAGAGCTATAGTGACTCCAAGAATCGAGCGGATCGATAGCCGGGTAGCGACGGGCATCGGAACGGGCTCGGGAGAGACCATGGAACCCGCCTACCACCTTGAGTGTGGCCTGCGTGACTGGTTCGTCAAAGTTGCCGCCCGCCGGGGAGACCGTGCCGCCGATGGTGACGGAGCCGGTAGAGCCATCCTTGAGCCTGACACGGCCTGCGCGCTCGTAGAAGGCGGCGATTCTGGATTCTAGATAGGCAGGGAACGCCTCTTCGCCGGGAATCTCTTCAAGCCGGCCTGAAAGTTCACGCATCGCCTGTGCCCAACGCGATGTGGAATCCGCAAGTACAAGTACGTTAAGCCCCATCTGACGGAAGTATTCGGCAAGCGTGACTCCAGTGTACACGGAAGCTTCACGGGATGCCACAGGCATGGACGAGGTGTTGCAGATGATGATTGTGCGCTTCATCAACGACTGGCCGGTTTTCGGGTCGATGATCTCAGGGAATTCCTTAAGCGTCTCCACAACTTCGCCCGCACGTTCTCCGCATGCGGCGGAGATCACCACGTCAACCTTCGCGTAGCGCGCGGTGGTCTGCTGGAGAACCGTTTTGCCAGCACCGAAGGGCCCCGGAATGCAGTAAGTGCCACCGACTGCTACGGGGAAGAACGTATCAATCGTGCGGACACTCGTTTCGAGCGTTTCGGTAGGGGCGAGGCGCTCCGCAAAGCACTTGATAGGCACCTTCACCGGCCAACGTTGCATCATCTGCACAGAGACATCCTTGCCATCCGCATCGGTGAGCACGGCGATATCCTCCGTCACCGTATAGTCGCCGGCCGGAACAAGGGATTTCACGGTATAGACCCCGTGGAAAGCGAACGGCACCATGATCTTGTGTCCCGGCATCGTCTTGCCGTCGAATATGCCTTCCGTGACCCAGCCGAGCTCTTCGCCCGCGGTGACGCGTCTGCCGATTTCGGCCGTCGGATGCCAATCCCATTTCACGTCGCGCGGCAGACCGGGGAGACTCATTCCGCGCTGGAGGAAGAATCCGGCTTCCTTTGAAACTTTTTCGGCTTCCTCAGCAAGATCGTTCAAGGGATTCTGAAGTCCGTCATAGACTTGCGTGAGCATTCCGGGCCCAAGTTCCGCCGCAAGAAGTTCGCCGGAGAACTCCACTGTTCCATCGACCATGAGATCCGTAGTGGAGTCGAATACCTGCATGTCGCACCTGCTGCCGCGTACGCGGACGATTTCCGCCATCAGTTTCTTTTCGCCAAGCACGGCATAGCCGACTTCGTTCTGTGCAACGGACCCGGTGAACGCCACCGTGATCATGTTCCCGTTTACTGCGACGATTTTTCCTGTTGCTGTAGCCATGGTAGTTGATAGTTGGTAGTTGGTGGAGAAAGGTTGGTGGACTGTGGCTATACTTCCGTTGCGTCGGTTAGACGACCGAATATTGCATCACCAGTCTCTCGGATGATGCTGTTCCGTTTCAGGACGATCTTCAAGCGGATGGCGTAGGTCTCAAGCGCACCCTTTGAGAGAGGTGATGATACAGGGGTGAGTTCGCCGGCGGCATCCCACCATACGCGGTCGATCAGGGATTCTCGCTTGAGCGGATTCCTCTCCTGAAATGCCGCCGCAATGCGGTTCTGCCAGTAGAGTTCGCATCCCGAAGCCGTGCGGCGGTACTTGTCTCCACCCCTGGCCGCAGCCATTGCGTTACGCAGCTGCGTCTCAAGTTCGCGCCAGCGAGGAGAACCGGTCCCGGCGACGGCGTCAGGCATCTCGAATCCATCCGGCATCATGGCGAGAAAACGGTCCCATTCATACGGGGCCGGCCCATCGAACATGAGCGGCTGGAGGGACGCGACTATGTAGTCAATCGGCATGGCACCTGTCAGTTTGCGGACTGTATATCCTTCATGAGTGCAGCAAGGTCGGGGCGCAGCCTTTTTGCGAGCACCGCCGCCACCGTGGCACCAGTGAAGTCGTGTTCAACACGGCCGCCATCAATCTTCACGTTGAAGCCGGAACCGTGGGTTTCGTCCATGACGACCATGAGATTCGCCTTTGCAGCCAGTTGCGCCCTTATCGCCTCGGCGACCTTCGGTGACGCGGATATCTCTCCGGACGTCACGATGTCGCGTACGGCCTCGCCAGCAATCTCCGCCGCAGCGGTCGGATCGGAAAGTGCGGCGTCAACATTGGTGACCAGCACCTTTTCGAGAAGGCGAGTCACTGAACCTTCAACTGAGATCACCGCATCCCGTGCGGCTTGACGTAACGTCTCCTGTGCGCGTTCTGAAGATGCTTTTGCATCGGCCTCCGCTGCGACAGCGTATCTGGCGGCCTCTTCTTTGGCGGATTTTACGATGGCTGCGGCCTGTTCCCTCGCCGCTGAAATAATCCTCTCCGCCTCGGCGGTAGCCTTTTCGACTCCGTCGCGGTTGATTTTCTCTATCAGACTCTGAAGTTCCTCAGCCATGTTCGTGCTCCATGTGTGCTAAAAATATGCCCGTGATTATACCTTTTCTTCCCGGTTCAAACAAGTGAAAATGCATGCGTCAGCACTTTGCTCAGATGTAAGCCTCGAATGGCGGCGGAGCCTCAAAGCACATGTTTTCTCCGGTTGCGGGATGGCGGATGTCTAGTTTCCAGGCATGGAGAAGCTGGCGTGGCGGAGGTGGATTCATCGTACGGTCGGCCGCATGGCGTCCGTACACGGTGTCTCCGACGATAGGGCAGCCAATAGACGCCATATGAACCCTTATCTGGTGGGTGCGTCCGGTGAGGATGTCGCACTCGACAGCGGATATCTTTGCGCCAGACTCGCGGCATCCTTCCTGAAGCGGTTTGGGGAACGTCGCCATCGTGCGGTAGAGCGTGACGGCATTCTTTCCGTTCTTCTCGACAATCGCCATTTTCTTGCGGTCCCAGGGGGATCGCCCAATCAGATTTTCGATGCGTCCTTCAGCAGGGACGGGGACGCCATGGACCATGGCAAGGTATCGTTTCCGGATGTTGGCGTGGGTGGAGAACGCCTTGGTCAGCGAATCCATCGCGTGCTGCGACTTTGCGACGATCATGACGCCGGAAGTGTCCTGATCGAGTCTATGCACGATTCCAGGCCTGGCAACGCCGCCTATTCCCTTTAGGTCAGGGCAGTGGAACAGGATTGCGTTCACGAGCGTTCCTGTGTGGTGCCCTGGTGCGGGATGCACGACAAGTCCAGCAGGTTTGTTGAGCACAAGAATGTCATTGTCCTCGAAGATGATGTCCAGCGGAATGTCCTCAGGCTCAGGCTCGGCCGGCACGGGTGGCGGAATCGTCACTTCTATCTCGTCGCCTTCGTACACCTTCGAGCCGGCTTTCATCGTTGCTTCGCCGTTTACCTTCACGAATCCTGCTTCAATGAGCCCTTTTATCCTCGACCTGGAAAAGTCCGGATATAGCGCGGTTAGCTTGATGTCTAGACGTTCACTCACCAGAATTGCCAGGCATTGTTGATAATCACATGAAGGGCGAGGACCAGATTCGTCGTGACATGCGCAACGATCGCCGAAGAGATGCCAAATCTTATCGAAAGCAGTCCGTACGCCACTCCTGTGATTGCGGCGGAGATCGGACGGTCGTGCTCAAGAGTGAAGAGGAGCACCACCCACATGAAAGCGGAAAGATCGAACCGCGAAAGCGGGACGGATGTGAAATCGCGCGCAATAAGCCGCCGGTAAAGGAAGGAGCGGAAGAAAAGCTCCTCCGCGGGCGCTATTATGAACGCGCTGCCGATCAGCTTGGCGATCGTCAACGCCCAGCCGCATGTTTCGGGTGCGTAGGGGAGCGATTCCGGCGCGACGGGCTCATCATAGGGCCAGGCCGGAAGCCATATCCAGAGCGTGAAGACGACCAGGCCAACCGCTAGGCCTGTCACTGCGGAAACACGTACCTTGCCGGGATCGAATCCCGTTGAACGCGAGACGTTCCCTTTGCGGTGCAAGGTCCAGCACGCAAACCCTGTGAGAAAAGTTGCGGCTGAACGTATTGCATATGATTCTGCCGTTGCCGGAAGGATGAACATCAGCCCCATCCACACCGCAAACGGCAAGGAGTAGAACAGGGCTGATTTTGTGGTCTTTTCCATGCCTTGAATTATACCACAAACACCCAGTCATCTGCGGTACAGAAAAATTTGCGGATGAAAGGCAATGTCCGTTTTGATATACTGTCAGGCGCAATATCAATGCAGGTTCTGTCCGCTGCTTTCTCGTCGCCGTCCATGATCGGACGGGAGTGATGGATATCACGGATGTCAAAACAAGGATTTCAAAGTTACATGAAAAAGCTATCGTATGCAATGGTAGGCGGCGGCAGGGGATCGTTCATCGGCCCCGTCCACCGCATGGCGGTAAGGATGGATGACCTTGCGGACATTGTAGCGGGGAATTTTTCGAGGGACAATGCGTCCAATCTCGCCACGGCGAAAGAGCTGGGCATTGATGCATCGCGTACATATCGGGACTGGCGGAGCCTGATCGCCACCGAGAGGGGTCGCATCGATTTTCTGTCGATCTGCACACCGAACGACTCCCACTATCCGATCGCGAAGGCCGCACTTGAGTCCGGAATGAATGTGATGTGCGAGAAGCCGCTTTCCGTCACGTCGGAAGAGGCGCTGGAACTTGAGCGGCTCGCGCGCAGGAAACGCCTAATTCTCGGCGTGCCTTTCACGTATTCCGGCTATCCGATGGTCAAGCTGGCGCGCGATCTGGTGAAGAGGGGCGAATTGGGGAGGATATGCAAGGTCGTGATCGAATACCAGCAGGGAAGTTTCCGCAAGATCGACTTTACGAAGCCACTCGACAAACGCAATGCATGGAAGATGGATCCGAAACGGTCCGGCCGCAGCTGCGTGGTGGCGGACATCGGGGTGCACGGCGCGCATCTCATCGAATATGTCACGGGACTTGAAATAAAGCGCATAGCGGCGGATCTTTCGTCTTTTGCGCCAGGCAACAGACTGGATGACGATGCGTCGATCCTGATCCGGCTGTCGAAAGGGGCTAAGGCCGTGATGGCGACGTCCAAGATAGCGACTGGCGAGGAGAACGGCATACGTCTGCGCGTCTATGGCGACAAGGCTTCGCTTGTCTGGAAGGTGGAGAAGGGGAATTATCTTCACGTCAAGACCGCGACCGGTACGGAGCGCATCTATAAGCGCAACGCTCCGTATGTTGAGGGGATTTCGCCTGTATCGAAGCGCTGTTCCCGCATCCCAGCCGGACACCACGAGGGCTTCATTGAGGCGTTCGCGAACCACTATCGCGAATTCTGTGCGGCGATCAACGGCGCAAAGGACTGCGATTTTCCTCAGGCGCGCGACGGGCGGCGCACAATCCAGTTTGTCGATGCCGCGCTCGAGTCGAACAAGGCTGATGCGAAATGGGTTGAGTTGGGATGAGCTTCGCATGCGACCCTTCATGTACATTACACTTGGATGCATCCCCGCCGCTCTGATAGCGGTGGCAAGATTTTTCCTTGTTTATGGGATTATGGTATAATCGCGGCGTTTTTTATTTCACCAAAGAAGAGGAGATTAGTCAAATGATGAGAAATCTGTTAACTGCGTGTGCGTTGACTGTGTGTGCACCAGTTATGTGCGCGGAGACTGTCGTTGTCCAGGATGGGCGCGAGGTGTTTGTCGATGAAGCGAACTATGATGTGTCGAAAATCGCCCCCTATACGCTTGAGGATCCCTTGACGTTCGCCGATGGCCGCAAGGTGAAGAATGCCGCCGACTGGGCGGAACGCCGTAAGGAGATTTTGGGCATCTTCGCGAAGGAGATGTACGGCGAAGAGCCGCCCAAGCCTGATGTGCTCATTACTGAGCTGCAGGACGAAAAGGAGACTGTGGACGGCTATGCGATCCGCCGCCAGTACAAGATGTGGTTCAGGGCGGACAAGAGCGGTCCGTGCATCAACTGGATAGTGTGGATACCCAAGTTCGCCAAGCATCCCGTGCCGGTGATCTCCTTCCTCAACTACCGCGGCAACCATGAGCTTGTGTTCGATGGGGACATTCCGGTGCAGCAGGGCTGGACCCGTTCCGGACCCAAGACCGACGGCAACAGGAGCACGGCACGCACGCGTGGCGCTCAGCAGGACCCGAACAGCGCGACCGTATTCCCGGTCGACACAATCCTCGCCCGTGGCTATGCCGTCATGAGCGCGTGCTACTGCGAAGTCTCCCCCGACCCCAGATCATCAGAGACGGATCCGCGCTTCCAGCAGAATCCCTTCGCCTACACGGGAGTGTTTGAACTGTGGGGCAAGCGCGACAATTCCCGTACGGACAACATCACTTCCCTCGGCGCCTGGGCGTGGGCTCTTTCCCGTGGTCTGGACCTTGCTGAGCGCATCCCCGAAATCGATGCCCGCAGGAACGTAGTGACAGGATGTTCGCGTCTCGGCAAAGCCGCGTTCATTGCGGCCGCCCGCGACGAGCGCTTCACCGTGTGCGTGCCGAACCAGACCGGCGGCGGCGGCGTGCCGCTCGCCAAGCGCGACTACGGCGAGAACATTTCGACCGAAAACCGTGCGTTCACGCACTGGTACTGCCGTGCGTACGCGAAATATTCCAAGGAGCCCTGGAAGACGATGCCGTTCGACCAGCACCTTTTCGTCGCCACCATCGCTCCGCGTGCGCTTCTTGTGCAGGGTTTTGGTTCAAAGTGGTTCGACACCGAAGGCGAATACCTCTCAATAAAGGCGGCGAGCCCGGTATGGAAGTTTCTCGGCAAGAGCGGCCTGCCCGATGTCGCGTGGCCCGCTCCGTTCGAGACCTCCGCGATCGGCAAGGATCTCGGATACGTTCACCGCACCCAAAACCACGGCATCTCCGCGTACGACTGGATGTGGATGATGGACTTTGCCGACGGAATCCTGAAAAAATAACAGAGTTTTCGCTCCCGTGGAACACCTCCATGCTGGTGGTGAATGCGGTATGGCACAGCAGCGAAAGGAATTGAGCAATGGGCAAAGAGACGACGGACTTCAGGTACAACACGGGCGCAACAAAGGTGCCGTGGGCTGCTGTCGGCGAGGACTACAACGCGCAGGATCTCATGGAGATCGTGAAGTTCCTGATGCAGGGCGACAGCGCTGAACACAATGCCGCGCTCGCGGAGGTGGATGCCGCAGTGCACAGGCTTTCGGCCGTGTCAACCCCGCCCGGCAAGCTCTCCCTCGCCGGCAAGGTCGAAGAGTTGGAGCAGATGGTCGACTCCTACCTTGGCGTCGAGTCGGGCAGTTCGCTGTTCGTGACGAACTGCACCAGCGCGTTCGAGGTCGCGTACCGCTATGCCGACATCAAGCCCGGCGATGAGGTGATCGTCCCTGCGATC